>JADIMM010000079.1 GCA_017694795.1 Candidatus Gallitreponema excrementavium | reverse complement strand
GTTAATTTTTTATTTAAGACAACTGCTTACAAAATAGGTTCACAATGAGATTATAATGTTTTTGCTTATCATTTTCCAAAATTATCCGGATTTTTTTTATTCTTTAGAAAAAAACCGATGTGTATTTTAGTTTTTTTTGAGGTTTTAATTATTTGCTGTTTTTTATTTTTCCAGGAAACATGTTGATTATATTTAATAAGTAGATGTATAAAAAAAGCCGGCGTTTGAAGGCCGGCTTCGCTTAAGTTGAGCTTGTTTTTGTGTTCTTTCGACTTAATAAATGACTGCTATTTTTTCTTTTTTAACCTTGCCTTTTAATATTCCGTTTTTTACAGTGAATTTAATGTTATTGGCTTTGTCGAAATACTTTCCGTCTGGCCAGTTTACTTCCATTTCAATTTTTTCAGTTTTACCGTTTGTATTTATTATTACAATTCCCTTGTCACCTCTTTTTATTATAAGGACTCCGGAGTCTGAACCGTTCAGGATTTCTTCATCTTCCCCTTTCATGGCCTGCCTGAAGTAATTTACAGCTGTGACTTCAGGATGCATGAACTGGTCATTCCCCATATCGCCGATTTTTGAAACTCCGGGGAACTGTGTGCTTTCGGGGCCTTGTGGTCTGTTGAAGAAGAGTGGTGTTCCGTCTTTTCTGGCTGTAATTACTGCATATCCGGCTCTGAGCTGGAAATTAGTCATCTTGGCTGATTCCCCTGCATTGGCGTAAGTATCGTGGGACTCAACCCATGTTACAAGATTTTCACCGCCGGCTTCATTTTTCCAGTCCGTAATATTTCTTACAAGAAGTTTTGAATTTTCAAGACCTCTTCTGAGTGTGTACCCGTATGTACTGGCTGTAACATATATGTATTCGGAATAGGCACCTTCCCTGGAATTATCACCCTGGAGAACTTCGCCGTAAATAAAAAGATTTTCAACATCTTTAACTGTTTTTCCGTTTATTGCCTTTCTCCCCGTAAAAATCGGCCAGAAATCATTTTCGGGACTTTTTGCGTCTTTCGGATCATCTGGAAGGCCGATATGTTTTGCCGTATCATACCTGAAGCCGTCAGCCCCGCATTCAATTAAGTCATTTATGTAATCCATAAAATATTCCTGAAAAAGTGGGTTTTCAGTGTTTACATCAGGCAGTCCCCCCATTTCACCGGTTGTACAGTCATAGCGGTTTGAGTAATTAACTATTCTGGTTCTTCCGTTTTCGTGGTACAGGTTGTCCCAGCCTCCTACGGCATCTATGAATTCCTGCTTGATTGCCGTTGTCATCGGGGTTGTATGGTTGGGAAGTACATCAACAATGACATTTATACCATATTTTTCAGCTTCGGCGCACATGGCTATAAAGTCATCCCTTGTTCCGAGCTGGTAGTTTCCTATTTTCCAGTCTATCGGCTGGTAGTGGTAGTACCACTTTCCGTTTCCCATCAAGTCCATTCCTCCGCCTTCGCCTACCAGGCATGTGTTTGCAGGGGATGTTTGCAATGCTGTGAATCCTGCTTCTGCAATCTTTTCCATATTCTCCCTGATTGTGTTAAAAGACCAGCACCAGCAGTGGAGGATTGCTCCTTCCTTTGTCCGGAGTTTCTTTTCCTGGCCGAAGGAGGAAAAAACACAGATTATACAGAATAGAACGATAAAAATTTTTTTCACTGTTTTCAAAGATTTCTCCTTTAAAAAAAATTAACATACTGACAGTCCAAGTCATTAAGAATTATTATAACCTGAAATTTTATTGTTTTGTAAAAAAACAGAGTTTTTTTGTATATTTGACAAAAAATGGTCCCCTCAAAAGTTGCTGTTTCAGATTTTATTTTTAATGAAGGTTAAGGCAATTTTTGTAATGGTTTATTTTGTTTTTATGATGATTTTAAAAAGAGATGCAGATTCTGCACAGAGCTCTGTGCATTGTGAAGTCTGCCAAAACCTGTGGTAAGCTCTGTGTATTAGATGTTGCACAGAGCTCTGTCCGGGGTACTTGTCCCAGGGGAATTTTGCAACACAGAGCTTGGGTTGCAGGATTTTTGCCTGGTTTGGCGAAGCTCTGTGTATTGTGGGGTTGTCCAAATTTGAACGGAGCTCTGTGCTTTGTGGAACCAGCCGGAATTTTTAGAAAGCTCTGTGCATTTTGCTGTTCGTGATTTTTGTGCACAGAGCTCTGTGTTGCAACCGTGCCTGGTGTTTAACGGTGGACATCTGCATCCTTCTTTTGGATAGATTTTAATTCTTGCTTATTCCCAGTATGCAATGTATTATAAAATCATGAGAGAAATAACTGAATCAGAAAACACTTTTCCAAAAATCACCTTAACCCCCAAGAGCAGGGTTTCTTTTTACGGGACTGATATGTCTTCGGTTTTTTTCAGGTTTTCAACTGGCAGCGGGCGGGAATCTGAGGGACTTGTTTCCTACGATGGTACAAGGTTGTATGATTTCTGTCTTTTATCCGGGAAAAAATTTCTTACCCGTTTTGGTAATACCAGGACTGTTTTAGAATGCGGTTCTTGTGATTTAATTTTTAATTCAGGGGATTTTGTTCTTAAATTTGGATTGATAAAGGATGTTCTATGCTTTAAAATCAAATCCGGAAAAAAAGGATTTAAAAAGGGGATTTCTCTTATTCTTCTTGCGACCCTTGATCTGGCAGGAATAATTGACTCTGGTGCAGGAGTTGTTTCAAATAATTCTTTTACGATAGAAAAGCCGTCCTTGAACTTAATCAAGAAACTTTTGTCCGTTTATGGTGAAAAAGCCGCCTATGCCCGGGTTCTATCCTTTACTGGTGGTTTTGACAGGGATATTGATATCTATATTGGTATAAACTCCGGTGTTTCCGGTTCACAGGATCTTTTCAATCTTTTGGAATCTAAGGCATTTGAAAAAAACATTGAAAAATTAAAGGGTTTTCAGAATTTATCCTTCGTTAAGACCGGTGTTCCTGCTTTTGACAAGGCTGTTTCTTGGGCAAAGTACTCCGGATTTCAGTTTTTGGCTGAAAAACCGTCCTGTGGAATTTGGGCCGGACTACCATGGTTTAGGGACAACTGGGGCAGGGATACATTTATAGCCCTTCCTGGGATTCTTCTTGTTACCGGACTTTTTGATGAGGCCAAGTCTGTAATCCGTGGGTTTGCAGAATTTCAAAACAAGGATAAAAATTCCTCTTCTTACGGCAGGATTCCCAACCGTTATGGTTCCGACGGAAATATTATTTACAACAATGCGGATGGGACACTTTGGTTTGTCCGGGAAGTTTTGGATTATTGTATGTATACCGGGGACATGGATTTCTTAAAGGAAATGTGGCCTGTTATTGTTACTGGAATAAATGCAGACATTGACTTGAGGACGGACGATTTTGGATTCCTTGTTCACGGGGATGCTGACACATGGATGGATGCCCGTCTTAATGGAGAAAATGCCTGGTCACCCCGGGGAAACAGGGCGAATGATATACAGGTTCTCTGGTATACAGCCTTGGAATCTGCCCTTTATATTTCCAAACTTTTAGGGGAAGGAAAATATATTCAAAAATGGGAGGATATTTCCTGTAAATTAAAAGATAACTTTCTTAAAATTTACTGGGACGGGGACTCCATGGCTGATTGTATTCTTTCTGATGGTACTCCTGACAAGAGAATCCGTCCTAACCAGATGTTTTTGTCTACTGTTCCCTTCTGTTTTTTTGAAGATTTTATACCAAGAGATATTGAGGAAAAGATAGTCCGTAATCTTATTTCCAGGCTTACTTTCCCTTACGGGATTTGTTCATTAAGCCAGGATGATTATTTTTTCCACCCCTATCATACAGGCTGTGATAAATATCAAAAAGATGCGGCCTATCACAATGGTACAATCTGGGGATGGAATACCTGCCATTTTCTTACACTTCTTTTAAGAACCGGATATTTAAAAAATGCTTGGGAACTTGCCTTGAATCTGGCTGAGCAGATACTGACATTGGGTTGTACTGGTACCATGAGCGAGAACCTTAACGCATTTTCAGATAAAAAGGGTAATCTGGTTCCTTCCGGAACCTGGGCACAGGCTTGGAGTGTTTCGGAATTTACCCGTGTGTGTTTTCAGGATTTTTTGGGGATAAGGCCTAATTTTCTTGAAAAGACAGTATATTTTTCCCCAAGGATTCCTGAAAAACTTTCTTCTGGTTCTGCAACTATTCCTGTTCCTGGTGGTTCCATATTTATGGAATGGGGTGATTCAAAAAAGACAGATTATGGGTTTTCCAGGGAGTTTAAAATCCTTTTGGCTTCTTCTGTTTATTCTGAGCTTCTTTTTAAGGTTTCCACAAGTGGAGCCCTTATTGATGTTTTGGTAAAGAGTAACGAAGAGGTTTTTGTGGAAGTTGCTTCCCCTGTGTCAAAATTTCTTGATTTTGCAGTCCCCGGAAACAAGGTTGCCTCCTACAAGTGGCCCAAAACTGTAACCCAAAAAGACTTTCTGGAAGAAATTGTTTCCCAGGAGAGATTCAATGGAGACCATGAGGCTTCCCATACTTCTGTCCATCAATAATTAGTCGGGGTGTATTTTGGAAACTTTGGAAGATTTAGGTGCCTTTACTTTTAAAAAACTGTGGAAGAATACGGTTTATAAATTCAGTGACCGGCCTGCTCTTGGTTTGGTGGGGGAAGAACCACTTACTTATGCCCAGGTAAATGTTGAAGTGGAAAGAAGAAAACGGGATTTAATCAATCTCGGGATGAAGCGGGGGGACAGGATTCTTTTGATTGGGAGTGGTTCTCCCCAATGGGGGATTTCCTATCTTTCCATTGTGCTTACCGGAGCTGTTGCTGTTCCCCTTCTTCCTGATTTTTCAGAAGTTGAAATTTCTTCTTTTTGCCGTCATTCAGGGGCTGTTGGGATTATTGTTTCTGAAAAGCTTTCTTCAAAAATTCTCCCTGAAGTGCGGGACATGGTTGAATATGTATTCAATCTTGAAAACTGGAAAATGGAGAAGCACAGCTCCCGGAGTGTAGAAAATCCTGACTACGAGCCTCTTATTGAGGACTCAGAGACAGCTTCTATTATCTATACTTCCGGAACGACCGGAAAGTCCAAGGGGGTGGAACTTACCCATAAAAATCTCGTAAGCAATGCCATTGACTGCCAGACTGTTCACAGGGTTAATAAGTATGATGTTGTTCTTTCGTTTCTTCCCCTCTCACATGTTTATGAATTTACGATTGGTTTTGTTATGCAGATTCTGAACGGTTCCTGTATTTATTACCTGGGGAAGGCCCCGACTGTTTCATCCCTTATGCCGGCCCTTTCAAAAATAAGACCTACGATTATTTTAAGTGTTCCAATCATAATGGAAAAAATATATAAAAACAAGGTTTACCCTGAAGTCGCAAAAAACAAGGTGACTGCAAAACTGTATAAAATACCCTTTTTCAGAAAACTTATTCACCGCAAGGCAGGTAAGATGCTTAAACGTACTTTTGGCGGAAGAATTCGGTTCTTTGGGATTGGAGGTGCAAAACTAGATGTTACAGTGGAAAGATTTTTAAAGGAGGGGAAATTCCCTTATGCAATAGGATATGGCCTTACAGAAACTTCGCCCCTTGTTGCCGGTGCAGGACCAAAGAAAACCAGGATAGGTACTATAGGTCCGGTCTTAAGGAATGTTCAGGTTAAGATTTTAGGGGCTGATGAAAAAACCGGTATTGGTGAAATCGCAGTAAAGGGTCCTAATGTTATGAAAGGTTATTATCTCGAGGAAGAGTTGACCAGGAATGTTTTTACAGAGGACGGCTGGTTTAAAACCGGGGATTTAGGTAATTTTGATAAAAAGGGATATCTTGCCATAAAGGGCCGTTGCAAGAATATGATTCTTGGAGCCAGCGGGGAAAATATCTATCCTGAAGACATAGAGTTTGTGATAAACCAGCATCCCTTTGTGAACGAATCTTTGGTTGTTGAAGATGGTTCCGGGCTGGTAGCTTTGGTACAAATTGACGAAGAAAAGGTTAATGAGGCTGTAAAGAAAAAAACTTTGCCTGAGACTTTATCCGGTATTAAAACCGCAGTGGGGAATGCTATGGAAAATGCCCACCAGGCTTTCTTATACAACCGGGAGGCTTTGCTTAACGAAATAAAATTCTTTGTCAACAGCCAGGTTAATAAAACTTCCAAAGTGAACCGCGTTGAAACTGTGCCGGAGTTTGAAAAAACTGCCACCCAGAAGATAAAGAGGTATGTCTATAATACAGAACAGCCTCCTGAAACTGCGGGAAAAGGCAAAAAGAAGAAAAATTAAGCAATCTTGTTTAAATCTTTTTATATAAGGGAACCCGGTTTTCAGCAGAAACTTTTTTAACGGCTCTTGTATGTCTGTTAAAAAGTGAATTTAAGGGATTAAAGTGGTTTTTGCCTTGCGGGATTATTATGGGTTCCTCGTTGGGTTTATTTGTGTTTATGTTTTTACCGGTTTTCTTTTTTCAATACTATCGAGACTATCGAGAAACCTTGATGAACCGTTTTTTATGTAGGGATACATTCCGGTATTTTGGTTTATATTTGAACTTATTTTTTTCAGGGCAATTGGAAGTAAAAAAGTAAGGCTGTCTGCGGTTATATTTCATAACCAGACAGGCAGCCTTTTGCTTTAAAACTTTTTAGTCTTGCAAAGCGTCAAAACCTTCTTCCCCGGTTCTGACTTTTACAATGTTTGTAACATCGTAGGTAAAGATCTTTCCGTCTCCGATGTGACCTGTGTATAGGGCCTGCTTTGCGGTTTCTACAACAGCTTCCACCGGAACCTTAGAAACTACAATTTCAACCTTTATTTTTGGAAGAAGATTGATTTCTATTGGAACACCACGGTAATATTCGTTAGCACCTTTCTGGATTCCGCAACCCATGACACTTGTTACTGTCATACCTGTAACACCAATAGAGTTCATGGCACTTTTCAATGTCTCAAACTTCGTTGGCCTTGTTACGATTACAACCTTTGTAAACTTTGCATTTGCAGGGGCCTTTGATTTTCCTTCACCAAGCTTTGATCCAGAAACTTGTTCAGGCTTGCTTTCTGCAAATTCATAACTGTGGACTACAGGGGCAAAGTCTGCATAGCTTGATTCAATACCATGTTCCATTCTGTCAAGTCCCATTATCTCTTCTTCTTCAGAGACTCTCAAACCATGGAATTTTTTTATGAGCAGGTATGCTATTGTGATTGTGACACCTGTCCATAGCAATACAGCAGCTATTCCCAAAAACTGGATTCCAAGCTGTTTGAATCCGTGTCCGTAAAACAATCCTGTATGGACACTGAACAAACCGCAGGCCAGGGTTCCCCATACACCGTTTACAAGGTGGACTGCTACAGCTCCTACAGGATCATCAATGTGCAATTTAAGGTCTATAAATTCAACGGCTACAACAACCAAGACTCCTGCTACAGCTCCGATTATTATTGAACCAAGGGCATCTGTCTGGGCACAGCCTGCGGTTATGGCAACAAGTCCTGCGAGAGAACCGTTCAATGACATGGAAACATCAGGTTTTCCGTTCTTTATCCAGGTAACACACATAGTAACAACTGTTGCTACAGCCGGTGCAAGTGTTGTTGTAACAAAGATAGAAGCAAGTCCTCCTATTCCATCCTGCTGGGTTGCTGCAGCACCGTTGAATCCGTACCATCCGAACCAAAGTATAAAGCATCCTAATGCACCTAAGGTAATTGAATGTCCCGGTATTGCATGAACCTTTATTTTTCCTGATTCATCTTTTGTATATTTTCCAAGTCTCGGGCCCACCATGGCTGCTCCGATAAGGGCACAAAGTCCTCCAACAGTATGAATTGCAGCGGAACCTGCAAAATCTATAAACCCGAGTTTTGCAAGCCAACCGGAGCCGTTCCATATCCATCCTGCTTCAATAGGATACACTACAGCACTGATTACAATCGAGTAAATGCAGTATGCGCTGAATTTTGTTCTTTCTGCCATAGCTCCGGAAACTATTGTCGCAGCTGTTGCACAAAAAACAAGGTTGAATACAAAGCTTTCCCAAGGGAAGTTTTCGTAATTTGTGAATATCTGCAAATCAGGTCTTCCGATAACTCCGAACAGATAATTTTCGCTCATCATAAGGGAAAAACCTATCAAGGCGAACATGGGGGTTCCAAGACAGAAATCCATAAGGTTTTTCATTATGATGTTTGCGGCGTTTTTGGCTCGTGTGAACCCTGTTTCTACCATTGCAAATCCTGCCTGCATCCAGAAAACCAGAGCAGTACCGATTAAAAACCATACACTGAAAACCTGGCTTTGAGCGGCTTCCTGTATGGCAGCTAACATCGATTGATCCATGTTTTACCTCCTGTCAAAGTCAAAATAAAGCATTTTTTTATCTTTATTTGACTCCGGAATCTGTCATTCATTTTTAATGAAAAACAGAATAAAAATTTAATATTTGCAACGCAAATTTTATTAAGATAAAATTCATTGTATTGATAAACTTTATCTTGTTTTTAACCTGGTATTTCAACTTACGGGATTTAACAACCAATAGCTTGTTAAATCCCGTTTTTTTTATCTGACGCTGTACAGGATTTCTCCGTATGTGGGGAAGGGCCAGTCCTCTTTCGGAATAATTGTTTCCAATTCATCAATGTCAGATCTGAGTTCATTCATTGAACTGAAAACTACATTCCTGTAATAGAGTGCTGTTTCTCCTGCACCTTGGATTTTCTTTACTTCCACCAGATTCTTTTCCAGTTTTTCCACTTTTGAGAAAATCGAACCTGTGAGAACACTTACTGTTTTCAGCAGGTTTTCCTCGTAATCACATACGAAGTTGCCGACATTCTTTTTCATGGAAATTCTTTCTGCCAGTTCCCCGGAGAACTTGCTACCGGCCGGTAATATCATTCTCTTGACCATATCAATCATGGTTGCAGCCTCAATGCTGATTATTTTTGAATAATTCTCATTCTGAATTTCAAAACGGCTCTTTAATTCTGTTTCAGTAAAGATTCCGTGTTTTACCAGCATGGTTTTGTTCTTTTCATCCAAAAGTTTTGCAAGAGCTTCCGGTGTGGATTTAAGGTTTGAAAGTCCACGCTTTTCGGCTTCTTTGACCCAGCTTTCGTCGTAACCGTTACCGTTGAAAATTATTCTTTTGTGGTCTCTGATTGTTGCCAAAATCAATTCCTGTAATGTCTTTTGGAAGTCACCGGCTTTTTCCAAAGTATCTGCAAACTTTGAAAGTTCTTCTGCAACTGCGGCATTTATCATGATGTTTGCACAGGCAATTGAGTCTTGAGAACCCAACATTCTAAACTCAAACTTATTTCCGGTAAATGCAAAGGGACTGGTTCTGTTTCTGTCTGTTGTGTCCTTATTGAATTCCGGCAATACTGTAACGCCAATCTGCATTTTCTGCTTATCATGGTGACCGTATGGTTTGCCTTCTTCCAGACACTTTAATATTTCAGAAAGTTCATCTCCGAGAAAAACCGAAATTATTGCCGGTGGTGCTTCGTTTGCTCCCAGTCTGTGGTCATTGCCGGCAGAGGCAACGGAAAGTCTGATTAAATCCTGGTATTCATCAACGGCTTTTATAACTGCACACAAAAACAAGAGAAACTGGGCATTGCTTGCCGGTGTGCTTCCCGGATCAAGAAGGTTTTTTCCTGTGTCTGTGGAAATTGACCAGTTGTTGTGTTTTCCGCTTCCGTTTACTCCTGCAAAAGGTTTTTCATGGAGGAGACATACCATTCCGTGCTTTGCTGCTATTTTCCGGAGCAGTTCCATTGTAAGCTGGTTATGGTCACAGGCTATGTTTGTTGTTGAAAATACAGGAGCCAGTTCGTGCTGTGCCGGAGCAACTTCATTGTGTTCTGTTTTTGCAAGAATTCCCAGTTTCCAAAGCTCTTTGTTCAAGTCTTTCATAAACTCCTGAACCCTTGGTTTTATTGTTCCGAAATAGTGGTCTTCCAGTTCCTGGCCTTTCGGGGATTTTGCACCGAATAAAGTTCTTCCGGTAAAAATCAAATCTTCCCTTTTGTCATAAACTTCTTTGTCGATTAAAAAGTATTCCTGCTCCGGGCCTACCGTGGTTTTTACACTTGTTACATCACTATCGCCGAAAAGACGGAGCACTCTCAGGGCCTCCTTGTTTATGGCTTCCATTGATCTGAGAAGCGGGGTTTTTTTATCAAGTGCTTCACCTGTGTAGGAACAAAATGCTGTAGGAATACAAAGGATTCCGTCCTTAATAAAGGCATAGGAAGTTGGGTCCCAGGCTGTATATCCCCTGGCCTCAAAAGTTGCCCTTAATCCTCCGCTCGGAAAAGATGATGCGTCAGGTTCACCCTGGACAAGTTCTTTTCCGCTGAATTCCATTATGATTTTTCCGTCTGATGTAGGTGTGATAAAGCTGTCGTGTTTTTCTGCTGTAATACAGGTCAGGGGCTGAAACCAGTGGGTAAAATGTGTTGCCCCCTTTTCAACGGCCCAGTCCTTCATGGTATTTGCAACAACATTGGCAACCGAAAGATCCAGCTTTTCACCGTTCTTTATGGTTTTCATAAGCTGTTTGAATGTTTCTTTGGGTAATCTTGCCCGCATCACTGATTCATTGAAAACCATTTCTCCAAAGAAATCTTCTACGTGTTTTTCCATTTTTTTCCTCCAAATGAATTAGAATAAAAAAAAGACGCCGTAGATGATAATCAGGCTTATGTGATTAACATCTACGACGTCTTTGCCGTATGGAAAATGTATTAAACTAATTTTATTTTTTTGTCAATTAGTTTTGATATTTTTTATTAAATAAATTTTTACTTTTTAATAATTGACATAGTTTTTCATTAGTTTTATAACTATAGTATAAATGAGCAAAGGCGTTCATTTGATTTTAGAGGTTAACTGTCTCTGGAATCAAGTGAACGCCTTTTTGTTTTTTACAGGAAGGAAAGAATGTATAAGTTTATTTTTGTTACCGGAGGCGTTGTTTCCGGTTTAGGAAAAGGTATTACCGCGGCATCCCTGGGACGGCTGTTAAAATCCAGGGGACTTAAAATTTCAGCACAAAAACTTGATCCTTATCTCAATATTGATCCCGGCACTATGAGCCCCTTTCAACATGGAGAAGTGTTTGTGACAGAGGACGGAGTTGAAACAGACTTGGACTTGGGGCATTACGAAAGGTTTATAGATTTGAACCTTAACCGTTATTCCAACCTTACAAGCGGCAGGGTTTATTGGAATGTTCTAAATAAGGAAAGAAATGGAGATTATCTTGGAGAAACGGTTCAGATTATTCCCCATGTTACAAATGAAATAAAAGAATATATTTATAATAATTTTAATGAATCAAATGCTGATATAGGAATTGTTGAAATAGGCGGAACCGTAGGGGATATTGAAAGCCAGCCTTTTTTAGAAGCAATAAGGCAGCTGTCTTTGGAGGTAGGAAGGCGTAACTGTCTTTTTATTCATGTGGGGCTTGTTCCTTATATTTCAGGAAGTAATGAATTTAAATCAAAACCTGTGCAGCATTCTGTTAAAGAGTTAATGGCAGTGGGAATCCATCCTGATTTAATCGTAACCCGTTCTGATGTTGAAATAACCCCTGAAATAAAAAATAAAATTTCACTTTTTTGTAATGTTCCTGTTGACTGTGTGATTTCGAATACAACTTTGCCTTCATTATATGAGGTTCCAATGATGCTTTACGAGCAGAAAATGGATGAAGTTGTATGCCGGGAATTGGGGATAGAAAACACAAAGTCAGATTTATCGGAATGGAATAAAACTATAAATAAGATTCATAACCGTACTGGCTGTATAACCATAGGTATTATCGGCAAGTATGTTAAACTTCACGATTCCTATATCTCCATAGTAGAGGCCCTGAATCATGCAAGTTTTGAATCCGGGACAAATTTAAAGATAAAATGGATAGACAGTGACAGTCTGACAAAAAAAGATCCTGCAAATGTTCTTTCAGATTGTAATGGATTGATAATTCCGGGAGGTTTTGGAATAAGGGGTATAGAAGGAATGGTAAGGGCCTGTCAATATGCCAGGGTAAACAATATACCACTCCTTGGTATTTGTCTTGGAATGCAGGTTATTGTAATTGAATATGCAAGAAATGTTCTCAACCTGGAAGGTGCAGATTCACAGGAATTTAATCCTGATTGTAAAGAACCGGTAATAACTGTTCTGGAAGATTTTGATAAAACAAAAAAGGGTGCCACCATGAGGCTGGGAAGTTATGTATGTGAAATAAAACCGGGGACTTTAATGAAAAAGATTTATGGCGAAGACAGGATTTTTGAACGGCACAGGCACAGATATGGATTGAACAGAAAGTATTGGCCTTTGTTTGAAGAAAAGGGTCTTGTTATTCCCTCTGTTTCCACAGACGGCCATGTAGCTGAATCTGTTAAGCTGGAAAGTGACAAACATAAATTTTTTATCGGCGTACAGTTTCACCCTGAATTTAAAAGCCGCCCCGGTAATCCGGAAAAAATATTTTTGGAACTTGTGCGGGCAGGAATTATGATGTAGTATATTAGCAGAAGTGTCAAAAGGAGGTTTTTGTGTATACAGAGTCAGAGGTTTTGGATTTTGTAAAGGAAGAAGATGTTAGATTTGTCCGACTTGCTTTTTTTGATATTACAGGCCGCCAGAAAAACATTTCTATTATGGCTGGTGAGCTGGAGAGAGCCTTCCGTGATGGAATTGCCTTTGACGCTTCAGCAGTAAAGGGTTTTGAAAATCCCAACAGGTCGGATTTATTTCTTCATCCTGAGCCTGCAACTCTTGCCGTTTTGCCTTGGCGTCCAATGACGGGAAAGGTTATCCGTTTGTTCTGTGGGATAAAATATCCTGACGGGACGCCTTATGAATATGACAGCCGTTATATTTTACAAAAGGCTGTTGAAAAAGCAAAGGCGGAAGCCGGAATAGAATTTAAGTTCGGTACAGAAATTGAGTTTTATTTGTTTCAGCTTGACCAGAACGGGAATCCTTCTAAAGTACCTTTTGACCAGGCTGGGTATATGGATATTGCACCTGACGACAAGGGTGAAAATATACGCCGTGATATATGCTTTACACTGGAGCAAATGGGAATCATTCCCGAAGCAAGTCATCATGAAGAAGGGCCGGGACAGAATGAAATAGATTTTCATTATTCCGATCCGGTAAGTGCAGCCGACAATAATTCTACCTTTAAATGGATTGTAAGGACAAAGGCTTTTGGAAACGGGCTGTGTGCCGATTTTTCACCAAAACCTATTGCAGATGAAGCCGGAAGCGGAATGCACATAAACCTTTCTTATAAAGTCCCGGAAAAAGAAGATAGACCTGAAATCTTTGATTATATCATTGGCGGGATCTTAAATAATATAAAAGATATGACATATTTTTTGAATCCTTCGAGGCAGTCATATTTGAGGTTGGGAGAATTTAAAGCCCCTAAATATATTGCCTACGGGAGGGAGAACCGTTCAACCTGTCTGAGAATTCCTGCAACAAAGGGTGACAGGAGAATTGAAATACGTTCACCGGATCCCGCTTGCAATCCATACATCGCATATACCCTGTTAATTTATGCGGCTTTGGACGGAATAAAGAACAAAAGTATTCCTCCAAAGGAGGTCACAGAAAATCTTTTTGATTCGGATAGTGCAGCTTCGTTAAAGCTGGATTTGTTGCCGAGTACTTTGGAAAAAGCACACAAAAATGCAGCAGCAAGCAAATTTATTACAACATATCTTGGAAAAGAATTCATAAAAAAATACGGAATCTGATTTATGTTATTAAATTATTACAGTATTTTAATATACACAAAAGACGAAAAATTGATGTCCGTAATTAAGTCAATTCTGCCGGTTCAGATTTTTGAATCGGAATTCTATAGTGATATAAATGCTGTAAAAAGAAATTTGTCCAACAGACGGTATGACGTAATTTTGCTTGACGCAGAAGACCCGGAGGTAATAGAGTTTTCTTTTTCTGTTGGAGATGATTCAACGGTGGTTGTCTTACTTTGTCCGGTATCTAATTTTGAGACAGTATCAGAAAGGGTTGAAGGTGATGGAATTATAACCCTTGCAAAACCATTTGACAGTTTCCGGTTTTATTCGATAATGAAGATTGTGATTGCTGTGGTGCACAAAATGCAGAACATTAATCTAAAGACCATCAAATTAAAAGAAAAAATGGATGAAATAAGAATTGTAAACCGTGCCAAGCTGCTCCTTGTAAAAAATCTTTCCATGACAGAACAGGAAGCCCACCGTCACATAGAAAAAAAAGCTATGGACCGGTGCTTAAAAAAATCTGAAATAGCCGAACAAATAATCAGAACTTATGGTTAAATAAAAGGAACCGGGTATTCTCCGTTGAAGCATCCTGTGCAAAATCCTGCATTATCTGAAAATGACTTTAAAACTTCAACCATTCCGGGTAACGTTATAAATGCCAGGGAGTCGGCTCCTACCTGTTCACATATTTCAGGAATAGTATATTTGGTTGAAATCAGTTCATCTTTTTGCGGGGTATCTATACCCAGGTAACACGGGAACACTACTTGCGGGGAAGAAATTCTCAAATGGATTTCCTTTGCCCCGGCCCTGCGTAAAAGTCTTATGAGGTATTTGCAGGTGGTTCCCCTTACCAAGGAGTCGTCTATGACAACAATACGTTTTCCATCAATCTCAGTCTTTATGGCATTTAGTTTCAGATTGACAATACTTTCCCTTTCTTTTTGTTCCGACAGAATAAATGAACGTCCGATGTACTTGTTTTTTATCAGACCAAGTGAGAACGGGATTCCTGATGCAGAAGAAAATCCAAGGGCAGCACTAACACCGCTGTCAGGAACACCAATAACAGCATCCGCCATAATGCTTGCTTCTTTAAAAAGCCTTTCCCCCATTTTAAACCTTGCACTTTGAACAGGTATACCGTCGATTACTGAATCCGGTCTTGCAAAATATACATATTCAAAAATACAGGTTTGTTTTGTCCTTTCTGAACTATAAAATAAACTGTTAAGTTTTCCGTTTTGAATTTCAACAATTTCTCCGGGCAAAACATCCCGTACTAATTTACCTCCTGCCGCATCTATTCCGCAGGATTCGCTGGATATAATCCAGTTATTTTCTTTCTTCCCGATACATAAAGGCCGTATTCCGTTACAGTCCCGGGCACCGATTAAACTGTCTTTTGTCATTATGCAAAGTGAAAAAGAACCTTTAATCATATTTAAAACAACCGGAAGGACATCAGTTACTTTTTTCCCTGGATTATTTTTTATTTCATCTTCCAATAACTTGAGAATTACTTCCGTATCGCTTGTGGATGAAAATTTATATCCTTTTTGTTCCAGTTCTTTTTTTATCTCGTTATGATTGCAAAGTTGTCCGTTATGGGCGATAACAAATTCCTGAGATTCAAAAGAACCGTAGAATGGCTGTGCGTTATTTATAGAGTTGTCTCCGGATGTTGAATATCGGACATGACCAACAGAAATGTTTCCTTTAAGCTTTGACAACTCGTGACTGTTGAATACTTCGTTTACCAGACCGCTTCCTTTTTGTAATGTGATTTTATCACCGTCACATACGGCAATGCCGCAGCTTTCCTGTCCCCTGTGCTGCAAAGCTATCAGGTTCTTGTAAACCTCAGCTGCAGGATTGCAAGTATCCAAATATCCTTTATCCGTATAGAATCCTGCGACCCCACAGGCCTCATGAAGTTTTTCATTCCCGGATTTATTTTGACTTTCCTGTAAGTTTTTCAAATGCCTTGAATTCTGCATCTTCATAACTCAATCCTTCTTTTGTGTTCTTTTCAATTTCTTCAAGCATCTTTTTATAATCGTTAGGAACTACTTTCTTAAAGTGCTTAAAATAAAAATCAAAATCATTGAGAATCTTTTCTGCTGTTTTTGAGCCGGTTTCTTTATAATGCTTTTTTATGAGTGTTTCTATATTCCGTTTATCATGCTCGTTTAAAGCATCAAAAATCGAAACCATTTCTTTATTCACACGCAAATACAAATCGTGGTTTAAATCCAAGATATAAGCTGTGCCTCCGCTCATACCTGCCCCAAGATTTTTACCTGTAGGGCCAAGGATAAGAACTGTACCTCCTGTCATGTATTCCAAAGCGTGGTCACCGCAACCTTCTACGACTGCAACAGCTCCGGAATTGCGGACTGCAAATCTTTCCCCGGCTATGCCGTTTATAAAGATACTCCCTGATGTTGCTCCATATAACGCAACATTTCCTGCAATAATATTATCTTCCGGTTTCCCGGTAAATTCCCTGTCAGGTTTTATTATTATTTTACCTCCCGACAAGCCTTTACCGATTCCGTCATTTGCATCTCCTTCCAGATACAGAGTCAGACCTTTCGGAATGAAAGCACCAAAGGATTGACCTGCGCCACCATGTAATTTGACCACATAGGTGTCTTCTTCCAAAGTTGAATCATAAAATTTTTGAATCTCCGAACCAAAAATTGTTCCCAGGCTTCTATTTGTACACTTGATTTTTTCATCGATTGTAAGATTTATATCCTTGTTCGTTTCTATCTCTGTAGCAAACTTTGGCAGGAGAAACTGCATATCAAGTGTTTTTTCAAGATTGAACTGATATGTATCTTCCGGGTCAAAATGTGTTTTTGAATTTTCCGGAATTTTATAGTCGGTTATTCCACTCAAGTCAATCAGAGAGGCTCTTTCAGAATCTGGAATTTGTTTGAACTTTAACAGGTCGTTACGGCCGCACATTTCGTCAAGGTTTCTGATTCCCAACTTTGCCATAATTTCCCTTAATTCTTCCGCAACAAATTTCATGAAATTAATTACATACTCCGGTTTTCCGGGGAATTTTTCCCTTAAGGTTTTGTTTTGGGTTGCAACTCCAAAAGGACAGGTGTCAAGATTGCACACCCTGAGCATTTTGCATCCCAGTGCAATTATAGGTGCTGTCGAAAATCCGAATTCCTCGGCTCCTAACAGTGCAGCCATTGCAACATCACGGCCGGTCATCAGTTTTCCGTCAACTTCCAGCCTGACTTTGCTTCTTAATTCGTTTTGTATAAGTGTTTGGTGGGTTTCAGCAAGTCCCATTTCCCAAGGTAATCCGGCATGATGGATTGAACTTATCGGAGCTGCTCCTGTTCCTCCGTCATGTCCTGAAATTAGAATCAGCTGACTTCCTGCCTTTGCAACCCCTGATGCTATTGTGCCAACACCTGCCTCACTTACAAGTTTTACTGAAATATATGCCTGCCTGTTTGCATTTTTTAAATCATAAATAAGTTGGGCAAGATCCTCAATGGAATAAATATCATGATGTGGTGGGGGAGAGATGAGCTGTACCCCCGGTGTTGAAAATCTTGTCTTTGCAATCCAGGGATATACTTTTTTCCCGGGAAGGTGTCCGCCTTCCCCGGGCTTGGCTCCCTGGGCAAGTTTAATCTGAATTTCTTTTGCACTTAAAAGATATTCTTCTGTAACACCGAATCTTCCGGAAGCAACCTGTTTAATCTCGCTGTTATAAATTGTATTAAACCGGCTGCTGTCTTCGCCCCCTTCTCCCGAATTGGATTTTCCGTGGATGGTGTTCATTGCCTCGGCGAGACATTTATGGGCTTCTTCGCTGATTGAGCCGTATGACATTGCACCAGTTTTAAACCGCTGTACTATTTCTTCTACACTTTCAACTTCAGTTATTGGAATTTCATTTTCTTCGGTAAAATTAAAATCCAAAAGATCCCTTAATGTAAAGAATTGTTCCGGGTTGTTGACAAGTCCTGAATATTTCTTGAATTTTCCGTAATCTCCTTCCCGGACAGATTCCTGCAGCAGTTTTATTACTTCCGGGGTTATTATGTGTTTTTCGCTGTTATTTGTATTTCTGTATCTGTGGAATCCCAGATTTTCCAATGAATTTGTTGTATCAGTAGTCTTCCAAAAAGCATTTGAATGATGGAAGATAATATCTTCCTGAATTTCTTTCAGTCCGATACCTTCAATTCTGCTTGTTGTATTTGTAAAATATTTATCTATTACACCTTTATTTATTCCAACTGCCTCAAAAATCTGAGCCGACTGATAAGACTGTAAAGTAGAAATACCCATCTTTGCAGAAATCTTTACCACTCCGTTTATAATCCCTTTATTGTAATCATCAATTGCAGTATGGTAATCTTTATCCAGGATTTTTTTGTCTATAAGCTCTGCTATACATTCGTGGGCGAGATATGGGTTTACTGCCCTTGCACCGTATCCCAGGCACATTGCCACCTGATGTACATTACGTATTTCCCCGCTTTCTATTATAATTGAAACAGCTGTCCGTTTTTTGGTTTTAATCAAATACTGTTCTACAGCAGAAACCGCCAGAAGCGAAGGAATGGCAAGATGGTTTTCGTCAATTCCCCTGTCAGATAAAATCAGGATATTGGAACCTTTAAAATATTCCCTGTCTATTGCTACAAAGAGATCATCTATTGCGTTTTCCAACGATGTATTTTTATAGAACAAGAGTGAAATTGTTGCAGCGTTTAATCCATTTTTATGGAGGCCCTTTATTTTCATAACATCAACCCCGGTTAAAACCGGATTATGAATTTCGAGCATTGTGCAGTTTTCGCCTTTATCAATTAACAGATTACCGTCGGATCCAAGATAAACGGTTGTATCAGTTACTATTTTTTCCCTTAAAGAATCGATTGGAGGATTTGTTACCTGGGCAAACAACTGTTTAAAATATGAGTATAGTGGCGGGGCTTTCTTTGATAAGACTGCCAGGGGAATATCGATTCCCATAGCACTTGTGGGTTCTACGCCATCCCTCGCCAGCGGAAGAATCATGTCGTTGATGTCTTCCTGTGTCCAGCCGAATGTTTTGTAAATAAGATTTCTTTCTTCTTCTGTGTATACCGGAATTTTCTTATTCGGAATTTTCAGGTCTTTTAATTCTATCAAATTATTATCCAGCCATTCTCCGTATGGATTGGAATTAGCAAAATAGTTTTTGCATTCCTCGTCGGAAATAATTCTCTTCTTTGCCATATCAACTATAAGAATTTTCCCCGGCATCAGTCTGGATTTTTTTACTATTTTATTTTCCGGAATATCAAGGACCCCGACTTCGGAGGCAAGAATTAAATTATTGTCTTTTGTTATATAATATCTGCTGGGTCTCAATCCGTTTCTGTCCAGTGTGGCTCCGAATGTGTCACCGTCACTGAAAATAATTGCAGCGGGTCCGTCCCAGCTTTCCATCATGGTAGACCAGTAATGATAAAAATCCTTTTTTACCCTCGATATATTTGTGTCATTACGCCATGGTTCCGGAATACAAATCATAACTGCCAATGGCAACGGCATTCCGTTCATTACAAGGAATTCCAGTGTATTGTCCAGTATTGCGGAATCAGAACCGTCGGTATTTATGGCAGGAAGAATTTTTTTCATGTCTTCATCGGAAAAGACCGGTGATTTTATTGTTTCTTCTCTGGCCAGCATTCTGTCAACATTACCACGGATTGTGTTTATTTCTCCGTTATGGGCTATGATCCGGTTCGGGTGGGCCCGTTCCCATGAAGGTACAGTATTTGTTGAAAACCTTGAATGTACAATGGCAAAGTTTGATGTATAATCAGCATTTTGCAAGTCTTTATAAAAAAGCCTCAGTTGGTTTACCAGAAACATACCCTTATAGGTAATTGTACGGGAAGACAATGAGGCAACATAAGTGTCTGTGGCACTGTGTTCAAAGTAACGGCGTAAAACATAAAGTTTTCTGTCAAAGTCTATGCCTCTGTTTATGCCTGAAGGTTTTTGCACAAAACACTGCATTATTGACGGCATACTTTTTAGGGCCTTTTCTCCGAGAATGTCCGTGTTGACAGGTACTTCACGCCAGCCTGCAAATTCCAGATTTTCTTTTCTACAGAGGGCCTGGAAAAGTTTCATGTCCATTTCTTTCTTTTCAGAATCCTGTGACATAAAAAACATTCCCACACCATAATCCCGTTCCTCACCGATTTTAATTCCAAGTTTTGTAGTTTCATTTTTAAAAAAAGAGTGGGAAATCTGAACCATAATTCCTACACCGTCTCCGGTTTTTCCGGTGGCATCTTTGCCGGCACGGTGTTCAAGTTTTTCAACAATTGAAAGTGCATCCTCAACAGTTTTTCTGGATGAAAGTCCGTCGATGTTAACAACTGCTCCAATCCCGCAGTTTTCATGTTCAAAAACCGGATTATATAATGTATTCATTTTGCTTCTCCCTGATTTATTTGCCGCTTTCTCCGTAGTTTTTTAAAACTCGTGCGCTTGGGTCATTAACATTGCATCCTTCCCAGTTTTTATTCGGCATCCAAAAATCCGTAATCATTTGTGCCTGCCCCGGGTAGAATTTTTCAAATATTTCCCTATATAAGAGTGATTCTTTTGTAAATGGCCTTGCATGGTCGTATTTAAGAATCCTGGATTCAAATTCTTTGTCAGTGTAAAAGTTTTCAGCATATTCTTTAAGATCATCAACAAGGGAATGTCCCACTGCGTCAGAAAAGGCCGCCTTCTCCCTCATAAGAATATTTTCGGGAAGATACTCTATTCCACATTCTGATTTCTCAAAACCATGTCTTAAAAGGTATTTTCCTTTGTTATATTTGTTCATCTTTAACTCTGGATCGATACTCATAACATAATTTACAAAATCCAAATCCCCAAAAGGAACACGGGCTTCCAGGGAATTTACACTTATACATCTGTCTGCCCTTAGTACATCGTACATATGGAGTTCCCTGATTCTTTTTTCTGATTCTTTCTGGAATTCTTCCGGAGTTGGTGCAAAGTCAGTATATTTGTATCCGAATAATTCATCGCTTATTTCACCGGTTAAAATAACCTTTATGCCGGATTTTTCATGAATAGCTTTACACAGTAGATACATACCCATGCTTGCCCTTATTGTTGTGATATCGAAAGTACCAAGTATCTTGATGACTGTTTCAAGGGAATTTATGACATCTGCCTTTGTGATTATTACTTCATGGTGATTGGAGCCGATAAATTCTGCAACCTGTTTTGCATATTTTAAATCGATGGCATCTGTTTCCATCCCGATTGAAAATGTCTCGATGGGTTTCCCTAATTCTCTCGCAGCTACAGCACATACCAGGGAGGAATCCAATCCTCCGGAGAGTAAAAATCCCAAGGGGGCATCTGAATCAAGGCGTTTACAGATTCCTTTTATAAGAAGTTCCCGTATTGTTGCGCAGGTTTCAGAAAGTCCTTCTCCCTGCCAGAAAATACTGTTTTGTCCTTCTTTGTATGGTTTGCACATGTCCCTGTAACAGACAAACTCCCCGTTTTTATAATAATGTCCGGGAGGAAAGGGAATAATCTTGTCTACAAGACCAACAAGATTCTTTGGTTCTGAGGCAAAACAGATTTCTTTTTGTCCTCGGGTATCCTGTTCTTTCATAAATCCATAATATAACGGTCTGATTCCTATCGGATCCCGTGCTGCAATTACTTCTTTTGTTTCTTCGTCATAAATAATACAGGCAAACTCCGCATCGAGTGTTTTAAACATACCGGTTCCGTATTTTTCAAACAATGGAAGAAGAATTTCGCAGTCAGAAGCCCCTGCAAATTTATAGCCTTCTTTTTCCAACTGTGCTTTTATTTTCCTGAATCCGTAAATTTCCCCGTTGCAAATCAGAAATTTGCTGTTCAGTTTGAAAGGCTGCATTCCTTCAGGGCTTAATCCCATAATTGCAAGTCTGTGGAACCCAAGGATTCCGCCTTCAACCTGTGTCACTCTTGTATCATCCGGCCCCCGGGATAAGGTTTCTTTAAAACCTTCGTTGAATTTCTCTATATCCGTAACTTCTCCGAACATTCCCATAATTGAGCACATAACAGACCTCCTGATAAAAAAAAAGCACCGTAGACAATAACCCTGCTTTAAGATTATCATCCACGACGCCTTTGCCGTATATGTCTATGATACTACTCTTTTTAAGGTTTTTATTCAATAGCAAATTATAAAAGATTTGCCTTTTTTTGAATTATAAATTTATTTACCTGGAGAGTCCTGAAAAAGTTAAGTCCCCGGTTCATCATTTCTGTTTCAGAAGGAAATTCTTCCTCCATTTTTTTTATAATATCAAATACCGAGTTTTTCCCGTCAAGAAGCTGCCAGAAACAGCTCCCGTTTTTATCCAGGGAAATATAACTTACCGGTGGCTTTTTAAAGAAAATCTGGGCAATTCTGTTGTAAAACCCCCGGTTTTCGACTGAAAGAACTATCAGGCCTGTGTCTGTTTTTGTCCACAAAATATCAGGATTTTTTTCAAAGACCAGATCCAGATAGTTTAAGCAGTGTTTCTTTTTCATTGACTATTCTTGTTTTTTTGTTTTATGGAGAAAAAGAAGATTGAGGCAATAATTATTATGAAGAATAAAATGCTCCCCCAATTTCCCAATGGGATTCCCAAGTCAATAAATGAAAGAAGGCTGCCTCCTTTAAATGGAATGACAGCAAAAACTGCCAGAAGAATTCCTATTATACCTTCCCCTGCAATCATTCCGGAACAGTACAAAACTCCTTTGTCCACGCAGAGCCGGTTCTTTTCGGGGTTATCTTTAAAAAAGAATTTTTCCGTAATCCAGCGTATAATTCCTCCTATATAAATCGGAGTGGAAAGGTAAATTGGAAGATACAATCCTACGGCAAAGGGAAGTACCGGCAGTCTGAGGATTTCCAGCACTACGGCAACACCCATTCCGCAGAAAATCAGTCCCCAAGGAAGTGTCCCTCCCATAACTCCTTCGACTACAAGCTTCATCAATGTTCCCTGGGGGGCCGGCAACTCAGGGGAGCCAAATCCCCAGGCAGAATTAAGAAGGTACATTATTCCTGCAATGGCCAGGGCTGAAATTACAGCCCCGAGGATTTCACCTATCTGCTGTTTTACCGGTGTTGCACCGATGATGTATCCGGTTTTTAAATCCTGAGAGGTATCTCCAGCCATGGCGGAAACGATGCTGACAATTGTTCCGATACAGATTGCAGAAGCCATACCCTGGTATCCGGTGATTCCCGAAGCTTTAAGAATTCCGGTAGAAATAAGCAGTGTGGCTATTATCATTCCTGATATCGGATTGTTGGAAGAACCGACTATTCCTACCATCCGGCTTGAAACAGTGGCAAAAAAGAAGCCGAAAACGACAATTAAAAGCCCCCCTACAAAATTTACAGGAATGGAGGGCAGAATCCATATGATTAAGGCTATGACAAGGCTGCCTGCCAGAACTACTTGCATAGGTAAATCCCTTTCGGTTCTAAGGGTTGTGTTTCCGGTATTGCCTTTTCCCAGTCCCTTTATTGCCTTGGAAAATGTCTTTATAATCATTGGAAGGGATTTAACAAGGCTTATAATTCCTCCTGCTGCTACTGCCCCTGCCCCAATGTACCTTATATAGGAACTCCAAATTCCGGATGGTCCCAGCTCAGATATGGCTGCAGTACCCGGCGCAATAAGATTGTCAATTCCAAAGAGTGTAATAAGGGGGATTAATACAAACCACCCCAGAATTCCCCCTGCAAAAATATAGGAAGATATTTTCAGACCACAGATATAACCTACTCCGGTAAGTGCTGGCAGTACATCCATCCCGAATCCTGTTTTGAGAGATTTTATATTCCATTGTATTTCTGAAGGAAAGAGTTTTATTCCGTCTGTTATAAATTTGTATAATGCAGCAATACCCAGACCGGAAAAAACGACCTTTGATTTTTCGCCGCCTTCTTCTCCTGCAAGCAGGACTTCGGCACAGGCTGTGCCTTCAGGAAAGGGTAGGGTTCCGTGTTCTTCTACAATAAGGGCGGCTCTGAGCGGTATCATGAAAAGAACTCCCAAAATTCCTCCTAATAGGGCGATGATAGTTATATTCCAAAATGAGGGGGCTGAAACTTCGGGGTTTTCCGCTGCCCACATAAAAAGAGTCGGAATTGTAAAAATTGCCCCGGCTGCCAGGGATTCCCCTGCTGAACCTATGGTTTGAACCATATTGTTTTCCAGAATTGAATTTCTTCGTAAAATAATACGGACAATTCCCATGGAGATTACCGCAGCCGGTATAGAAGCCGAAATGGTCATTCCAACCCTTAGCCCAAGATAGGCGTTTGCCGCCCCGAATACCACTGCCAGCAATAGTCCGAGAATAACCGATACAACCGTAAGTTCCGGCATTATTTTTTCAGAAGGTATAAAGGGTTTAAAAGTATTCTTTTCGCTCATATTTCACCTGTAAAAAATAATCTTCCGGAATTATACCATAAATCATACAGTAAAGCCATAAAAAACAAGCGGCATGTTGCAGGTTCCAATATTTCAGCTTCGTTGAAAAAAATCTTTTGGTATTTCAAAAATCATGGTATAATTCACCCGGTGCTTTTTTAGTGCAAGGAGAAAAATTATGAACATGAAAGTAAAAAAGATAACAGAAGAGATTTTTTCAGTAATCTCCAGGTGGCCCGGGGTGGAATGTATTTGTCTTAATGAAACAGCCCGGGTGGATTTTCTGGATTCATATTTTGCATTGATTTTTGATGTTTATTATGAAGGGGAAATGCCCGGAATTGATGAACGGACATCCGTTTTTCCCAATGCTTCAATGTTTGAGACTTCTCCTTTAGGAACAAAAGACCGTGTTATGCTGGAAGATATTCCTGTGAGAATAGAATATAAGAGCATGAATAAAGTAGGGACGAATTTGGGGATTGCAGCTTCAGATTGCGAGAATTTGTGGCGACTTAAAGATTCTGGTACATATGGTTTTTACAGGCTTCTCAACAGTGAAATCCTGTTCAACAAATCCGGTTGGATTGTTAAGGTCAGAAAGCAGCTGGAAAATCTTCCTGATGTGTTTTGGAATAAAATGCGTGATTTTTACCAGACCACTATGGAGCATTATCTTATGGATTTGGGGGCTGCGGCTGTCCAAAATGACGCTTTTTTTTATCAGGTATCTCTTTCCGGTTACTTAAAATTTGTAACTTCGGTTTTGTTTATGGTAAACCATAAATTCGAACCCTCCCACAAGTCCTGCAATGAACAGGTACATGCCCTGGATATACTTCCTTCCGGCTTTGAAGGTTTTTTTGACAGCCTTTTAAGGATTGACGGAATGCTTGATGCACAGCGTAAATTTAAAATAGCAGAACAGCTTGCCAAAACTGTAATAAACCTCAGATCCTGATTTATGAAAAAAACATTGTTGTTTATTTTCTGTGTAACAGGGTTTTTCACTGGCATTGTTTTTCCTGTGGATAAATCTGTTACCGGCCTTTTTCCCGGTACCCTCATACCTTTGAACATGGCCGCAGAGTCCGCTCTTATTTTCCCGGAATTGAATCCGGGGATTCCATCTCCCGGGGTTTATTTGTTTTCCGGAGATTTTGCATTCACAAAAGACGGGATTAAAGTGAGTCTTTCCATTTCAGGAGAGTTTCCTAAAAAAATAATTTGTAGTTTTTTTTACAGTGACGAATTTGAAGATGACGGAGCCTTGCCTGTTTCCGCCTACAGGGAAGATAATTTTTTTATCGAAAATCCACCTGGTGAATACAGGAATATTGATATCGTCCTTCCGGTGGATTTAAACGGAAGAAAACCTGCCGGGCTCGTAGTTTTTGGGGTTTGGGATGATGGTATAGTTCCGGATTCCCAGTTTATAAAAATAAATTCCATCGAGAATTCCTGTTCTTTTTACGGCTGGAAAAAAACGAGTAAATTCCATGAAACCATTCTTACCTATGGGATGAAAAAAGGAGGGGGAACTTTTACAGATTTACCCCTGTCTTTGTTGATCGAAGATTACACTGAAACTGGTAGTTACTCAATAAATATCGAAGTTTCTACAATGGTGGGAACGGATTTAAAACAGGATAATTCTGTTTCAGAAGTACCAAAGGTTCAAATAAATTTTAATGAAATAAATACAGGAATGACCATTCTTTGTACTGTAAAAGATTATCATTGCACAATACCGGGGAATTTTTTGCAATCCCTGAAAGGTGAAATTACAATTGATAAGGACGTGGAATTTGTTACGGGGTTTTATTTTTCTCCGGAAAAAGAATTTAAGACTGAATCAGAGCCAGCTAAAAATGATTATTTTATTGTTCCTCCGATTCCGATAGATCCAGGTCTCATTATAAAAAATAATCCTTTAAACTGGAGAAATAAGGATTTTGAAATTTATTGTTGGGACAGATTCCCGGATCTTATCCTGATTGATACAGCCTCTTATGATTTTCAGGATTTGATGTTTAAGAGGCTTGGAGCCTTTGTGGAAAAAAAACAGACTGCCGGGACAATTTTAGAGGGAGAGGCGCTGGATTCTTTAAGGGCTTTTAATGCCAATGATTTCAATGCTTCCAAACTTGCCGAGTTTTTTTCCTTGGCAGAAACACAGAATATTTTGCTTAATGATGAGGAAATTCTTCTGAAAGAAATTCTTCTGGAGAATCAAATAATTAAAAAAACAGCCCCTGATCCGGATTCTTTTGATTCAGAATCTTCAGGTGGAAACTTGTACGAGGCTGGAACCGGCGGGGTGATTTCCTTTTCAGTTGAGTCCGAGCTGTACAGGCGGAAACTGTTTTTTGCCCATGAATGTTTTCACGGTCTTTTTTTTATTGATGAAGCGTTCAGAAAAAAAGTAGCCGAAGAATACAACAATGCAGATCCGGGATTAATTTCTTTTCTCAAGGCTTATTACGAGGCTGTTCCTTCTTTACAGTACAACGACGGCGATTTGTATTTGATGCACAACGAATTCATGGCATATATGACCCAGTTGGAATATGATAAACTTATAAATCATTTTACTGATTATGTGTGTTCCCAGTTGGAAGAAGTCAAGGAATACGAATCCCACATAGAATACATAAAGAATGCAGGAAAGGAAGCTGTTTTTACGGCAAACAAAAATATTTCGGATTACCTTTTTTCCCGCTGGGGATTGGAAGCAGGCAGAAGCAATTTGGTATACTTGTGGAAATTTAAACCTGACTAATAATCCCTTTCTTTGTGAAGTTCTTTTCTGTTATATTCCTGAGGCGGGTTTTTCAACATAAAATTGAAATTCTTTTCTGCCTTTATTGTAGACGGCGGTCCGTACCCCGGAAGAATTATTGTTTCTTCGGGGAGATTTATTATTTTGTTGTTAATCGTTTTTCTCAGAATTTCACAGCCGTAATATCCGTTGGTGGAACCTATTCCCCCTGCTACCAAGGCATCTCCAGAGAATAACAAAAACCTAATCTTATACATTAATGAATCCGGGGAGTGACCGGGGACAGAGTAATGGCCGATATCGAATCCTGCACAATGAAAAAAACCGTCACCTGAAACCATATTTGTTTTATGCCCTGCAATTTCTGCCTCAGCTGCAAAAACAGGGATATCATAAATTTTTAAAAGAGTACTAACTCCTCTTATATGATTATAGTGGCTGTGGGTGACAAGAATGCCCTTGGGTGTGTATCCGTTATCTTCGATATGAGAGATCATCAGAGGGTCTACAAATCCAGGGTCTACAAAAAGAGCCGTTTTTGTGTTGAGATTAACCACAATATAGCTGTTTGAAAAACCTTCAACGGAAAAATGAAAAAAAACCGTCATTAAATATCCTCCTGATTGAATATGGCTTCCCTGGTATTTGAAAATTTAAACGAAACTTGTTCTTCAAAATCCCTGATAAATACTGTTTTTTTCAGGTTGCAGTTCCGGAACATTGTATTTGATAACTTTGCCTGGATAAATGATGAATTATATAAATCCGAGTCATTAAAATTTGTCTCCTTTGCGGTTATGTCGTTAAAGTTGGTTTGCAAAATATCCGAACCGGTAAAATCGCAGTTTATGAATTGTGAGCCTGCAAATGACGAAAACTGTATATCTGATTTTTTAAAATTACAGTTCTCAAAAGTAGAAAAGTCAAATATGCACATTCTTAATTTTGTTTCGGAAAAGTCAACGTTTTTAAATTGACTGTTTAAAAATGTGCAGCAGGTAAACTTTTTTCTTGCCCAGCTTCTTGTGTCTACAAAGAGCCCGTTTGCCCTGGATTCTGACAAAGACGGTTTCATTGTTATTTCCCTTTCGATGGCTTCCTGTATTTTTTCTTTTTCCGGAATATGATTGATGCAATAGTCAAAATTACTGAGTTTCAGATTTATACAGCCCGGATAAGTACACAAATCATTGAATGTCAATTTATTCTCCTTAAAACCGATTTTACTTTAACCTGGGATTTCGCATTTTTACACATTTGACTTATGTCCCCTGATGGGATATTATAGCATTATGTGTTGGTTTTGTGGGGAAAATCCGGCGGGAATTTCCAAAGTATCCCGGAATGATGTCTGTCCCAAATGCGGCAGGGATTTAAAGGTGTGCAAAAACTGCAGGTTTTTCTGTCCCGGGGCGTATAATGACTGTAATGAATCCCAGGCAGAAAGGGTTATGGATAAAGAAAAGTCTAATTTCTGTGAATATTTTGTTTATTCCGAAACCGCATCTGATAAGGCCGGAAATAAACCTGCAGATTCAAAGTCTGCTTTTAATGCTCTTTTTAATGATTAGGATATAATTGTGGAGAAAAAGTGTACTTTCGCTTTTATGGATTCCGGGGTTGGGGGATTGCCCTATCTGCAGGAGCTGGTAAAGGTGACAGGATTTAATAACTGTGTTTATTATGCAGATACCAGGAATTTTCCATATGGCGAAAAAACAGATTCGGAAATCATAGAAAATGCCTGCAAAGGGGTTGCACTATTGATTGAGAAGTTTTCCCCTGAGGTCATTGTTGTTGCCTGCAATACTATGTCCGTTGCAGCCTTGGAGAGCCTCAGGGCCGGGTTTCCTTCAGTGGAATTTGTAGGGACAGTACCTGCAATAAAAACTGCCCGTCAATTGACCAGAAACCGGATTATAGGTCTTTTGGCTACGGAGAGAACTATTAGTCATAAATATACCGGGGAACTTATCAGAAAATTTGCAGGCGATTGCATAGTGGTTAAGCGGGGGGATTCAAACCTTATCCGGTTTATCGAGACAAGACTTGACTCTTCAAGTCCGGAGGAAAAATACAAGGCCCTTGAGCCATGTTTTACAGAATTTAAAAATAAAAATGTTGATACTGTAATCCTTGCCTGTACCCATTTTCTGCGGATGACCGGAGAATTTAAAAATATGTTTGAGCCGGAGATAAAAGTTATTGATTCTTTGGAAGGCGTGGTAAACCAGGCTGTAAAACTTTCAGAAAAATATCCTGAAGCAGAAAAAAAATCCGGAACCCCCGTTGTTTATATTTCAGGACAGGAGAATGAAGATAAAAATAATACTGACAGTCACTACAAGGATTTGTGCGGAAAACTGAATTTTTTGTGGGGGGGAATCCTCAAATGATTGCGGGAAAAGTTATAGAATCCACCGTTAATTCATTCCTTGTGGAATGTGATGACAATAAGTTGCGGAACTGCTCAATAAAAGGAAAAATCCTTAAAGAAAGCCTGGGGTATTATAATCCCCTTTGTCCAGGGGACAATGTTGAAATAGAGATAGACCCACTCGATTTTGGGAAAGGACAGATAGTAAATCTAAAAAAAAGAAAAAATGCTTTTTCAAGGTTTAATCAGAAAGGAAAAAATCTTCAGCTGATTGCCTCCAATATTGATAACCTGATTTGTGTTACAACTCCCCGTAATCCGCCCTTTAGGCCGCGTTTTGTTGACCGTGTTTTGGTACAGGGGGCAGTAGAAAGAATCAATACCATAATTGTTGTCAATAAAATTGATTTGGAATTATCTGTTGACGATGAATTAAGAATAAGGGAATGGGAAAGGCTGGGATATACAGTGTTTAAAGTTTCAGCCAGAAAAAAAAGCGGTTTGGACAAATTGACTGCGGTATTGGAAAATAAACTTTCTGTTCTGGTAGGACAGTCCGGTGTCGGCAAGTCAAGTATAATAAATGCCTTGGACGGCACTGTTAATCTCAAAACCGGGGAGTTAAGTATCAAACATGACAGAGGGGCCCATACAACTACAAAGGGTGTTTTGCTTCATATTAATTTCCAGAATATAAAATTCGATTTGATTGACACACCGGGAGTGAGGAATTTTATTCCCGGTGGTATTGACAGTACAGATTTGATTCATTTCTTTCCTGAAATGGCTGATCTTTGGGGGCAGTGCTCTTATGGGGCGTCCTGTACCCATACAACAGAAAGCGGCTGTAAAATTCAGGAAGCAATCTATTCTGGGGTTATTTTGGAAGACCGGTTTGAGTCATATCTTAATTTGAAAGAAGAACTGGAAGAAGAAAAACAAAAAATGGGTTTTGGTAAAAAAATAAAAAAATGAACTCGGAAACTTTAAGCTTATTGGAATTTGACAAAGTAATTAATAATATCTGTGCTTACTGTGTTTCATCAGAAGGTGCAGAAAAATTAAAAAAAATTGTTCCATCGACTGATTTTGAACAAATCCGGAAAACAAAGAATTTCTGTTTGGCATGGACGAATGTTTATAAAAAAAATAATTTATTCCGTGTTACCGGCTGGGAGAATATAAGCGGTGAAATCCATTCTCTTTCAGTAAAGGGATTCTGTCTTGAATCTTCTTCCATATTAAAACTGGGATTATTTTTTAAATCTGCTATCGGACTATTGAACCAGGAAAAATGGCTTGAGGAAAGAAAAAATGATTTCACAGATGAAAAAAACATTCTGATAACAGAATTAAGTAAGCTTCCTGATTTAACCGTTCCTTGTAACGAGGTTTTTTCAGTTATTGATGAAGCCGGTGAGTTGAGGGATCTTCCAGCCTTAAAAGAGATAAGGAAAAGAATTTCTGTTATAAAAAATAATATAGGAAAACAGGTTAAAACCTATTTAGCCGGGGAATCTTACAAGCCTTTTTTTCAGTCCACTGTTCCTTCCGACAGAGACGGCCGGACAGTGCTAGCTGTTAAAGCAAATTTTAAGGGTCGTATTAAGGGGATTGTACACGAAGTATCTCAAACAGGACAGACAATTTATCTTGAACCTTCTGAAATTGTAGAACTTAATAATGAGCTCGTAAAAGAAGAAAATGAATTTCATATAGAGGTTCATAAGATATTAAAAACACTTACAGAAAAACTTTGTGGTTTTATTGACGAAATAAAAACTGCCCTTTCGCTGATGGAATATTTTGATATAGTTTGTGCTGTTTCAAAATGGTGTCTGGAAAAAAATTGTGTTTATATCGAAGATGCAAATAAGGGCATTATGCTGCTGAAAGCCAGGCATCCTCTTCTTAAGGGAACCGTAATTCCCGTGGATATAATCGTACCGGAAAATACAAAAATACTTTTAATAACAGGTCCTAATACCGGGGGAAAAACTGTCTCCATGAAAACCCTGGGACTTTTTTCCCTTCTTAACCAGTGTGGTTTTCCGGTTCCTGCTGCGGAAGGCTCGTCATTACCTTTCTTTAAAGGGGTTTATGGTGATTTAGGGGATAACCAGTCTTTGGAACAGTCTTTGTCTACTTTTTCTGCTCAAATGAAAAATATAAGTTATATTTGTGAAAATGCTGAAAATTCTCTTGTTCTGCTTGACGAAATAGGTAGTGGAACAGATCCGGAAGAGGGCAGCGGGCTTGCAATGGCAATTTTTGATTTTTTAAGTGAAAGGGCAAAGTTTGTAATGGCAACGACCCATCAAAATGTTCTTAAGAATTATATTTATTCTAAGGATAATGCTTTAAACGCATCAATGGAATTTGATGATAAGAATCTTGTACCAACTTACAGGATGATTATGGGAGTTCCGGGGGAAAGTTATGCTTTGGAAATAGCAAGACTGAATTCACTCCCCGGCGAAATAATTGACAAGGCTCAAAAATATATTTCATCGGACCGTGCAAATGTATCAAAGATGATTCAATCTTTAGGGGAAAAATATCAGGAATTAGAGAAACTCGAAAATGAAAAAAAATTATTGCAAAGAGTTTTAATTGAGAAGCAAAGAACATTGGATTTAAAAGAACTTTCTCTAAAACAAAAAGAAAATGAATTAAAAAAATCCGGAATAAAAAAATATGAAGATTTTGTTTTGCAAACAAGAAAGGAGCTGGAAAACCTTATTAGAAAAATCCGGGAAGGTGAACTTACAAAGGAAAAAACAACAGAAGCTAAAGAGTTTATGAATAAAATTACGGAGACTTTGAAAAATGAAGAATCTGCGATTGAAAATGAAAGACTTTCACTTATACCCAGGGAAAACTTTATTGACGGTTCTGATTTAAAATCTCATGGTTTTGCTCCGGGAGATGAAGTTTTTGTAAAGGATGAAAACCACGGAACTAAAAGAATGAGGCCCGGGATTATACAGAGAAAATATGGTAAAAACAAATGGCAGGTCAGTATCGGTTCGATGACTATTTCTGTTACTGGGGACAGGCTGGAGAAGAAACAGAAAAATCCTGTAACACCTAAAATCACTGTTGAATATGACAAGGATATGTCTTCTAAAGCTGCACCGGCCTTTCAGCTTGATATAAGAGGCTTCCGGGTGGAAGAAGCAAGAAAAGCCGTGGAACAGCAACTGGAGCGTGCTATTCTGAACAATCTGTCGGCATTTTCGATTATTCACGGTACAGGAGAAGGTGTTCTTCAGACTGTGGTTCAGGAAACACTAAAGGCTTTTAAGGGTGTAAAAAAATTCTATTACGCATTGCCTGAAGATGGTGGAACCGGCAAGACCTATGTGGAAATGAACTGAGGTCAGAATCCAGGTGCATCACCACGGGAAAAGTCCAAAATCATTCCGGCTTTTTTAGCTAATAGTTCAAGATTTTTTAACGAAGAATCAGACTCTTTTCCGGGGTATATTTCGTACCTTGCTTTTAATATATCCGGTGTAAAATTAGGCATTAAAACATTTGCACCCCATTTAAGTGCATCAACCCTGTAATCTTTTTCAAGACTTCCCAAGGCTGTAGTTGCAGGAATAAGGGAGTAAGGAAGAATAATTCTGGTAAGTGCAATTACTTTAAGGGTCAGTTCCGGTATCCCCCGTGGGGCGTATTTCAATTCTGTATCAGGATGTGGAATAAAGGGGCCGATACCAATCATTTCAAAATTGTTTTTTTTAAAGAAAACCAAATCTTTAGTTATGTCTCCGGTTTTTTGTCCGGGAAGTCCCGTCATTATTCCGCTTCCGGTCTGGTATCTTAATTTTTTTAAAGATTTAAGTGTTTTAATCCTTGTATTAAGGATTCTTTTTTGTCTGTGTAAATTTGAATAGAGTTTCCTGTTTGTTGTTTCAATCCGTAAAAGATATCTGTCTGTGCCGGCTTCCTTTAATATTTTAAGATCTTGAAATTTTTTTTCCCCTATGGAAAGTGTTACTGCAATATCCGGGTATTTTTCTTTTATTGATTTTACAATGTCAGAAATCTTTTCTGTTTGATTCTCCATTTCTCCTGACTGGAGGACAACAGTTTTTATTCCTTTTGTGTAAAGTACTTCAACCTGTGATAAAATTTCCCCTTTATCAAGTATATACCGGGTGACCTTATTGTTATAAATATTTAATCCACAATATTTGCAGAAATTACAGCATAGATTTGAAAACTCAATCAGCCCCCTTACAAAAACTTTTTCCTGGTAAGTTTTATTGCGTGTTTTAACTGCGGTTAATCTTAACTGTTCAAGAAATTCAGGATTATCAGTCTGTAAGAAAAAATTAAGGATTTTTTTTATTCTTAATGACTCAAAAAAAGAAATATTTTTTTTCTTTCCCAGTTTTTCAAGTTTACTAAGAGAATTTTCAATATTCATTTTTTCCGGGATTTTCCTTTCTATTTTTAAATTCTGCAAGAGCCTCCGGAAATAGTTTTAAGGTCCTCTCCAATACATTCTGAAAAACTGAAATTGCCATTCCATAATTTGTAATATGTAAATTATTTTCTGTGCAGTAATTCAATCTAGAATTGAATTCTTTGCGGGTAATCATACAGCCTCCGCAATGTATAATCAACCGGTAATCATCCTGTTGAACATTGTAAAAGTCTTTTCCTTGGGCAAATTCAATTTTTAGGTTTTTACCTGAAAACTTCCGCAAAAGATTCGGGATTTTTACCCTGCCTATATCTTCATCTGTACTATGGTGTGTACAAGCTTCGCTTATCAAAACCTTGTCATTATCTTTCAAACAGTAAAGTTCTGCCGCTCCAGCAGAAAGAGTTTTAAGTTCCCCTTTTAACCTTGAAAATAAAATCGAGAAAGTTGTAAGGGTAATTGAATCCGGTGTTTTTTCTGCAATTTCTTTTACAGCCTGGGAGTCGGTTATTACCAGTGCCGGCGGATTTGAAAGTGAATCAAGAGTCCTGGTAAATGTTTCAGGTGTTACACAGATTGCTGAAATATTATTGTCAAGTGCCTCCCTTATAGTCTGCACCTGTGGAAGGATTAATCTTCCTTTTGGGGCTTCTGAATCAACCGGCATTACAAGAATAACATTTTTGTTTTCACCCGGAATCAAATCTGAAAAAATCAGATTTTCTTTTTCTTCATGATGAACAATTCCTGAAATTAATCCTGATAATGAGTTAATAAATGAATTTCTTTTTGATTCATTATCTTTCAATTCTTTACAAGAAATATTCAATTGGTTTTCGGTTGTTCTTCCTGTTTTTTTGCAATCACAAACATCTGGTTTTAAATCAGTTTTATTATTTATTATAATTACCGGCGTCCGGTATTTTTTGCTTTCAGACAAAACCCATTCTTCATATTGGGTCCATCTAAAGCAATCTGTAATTAAGACTATCAAGTCTACTGTGGAAATTACCTGTCTCGAAACTTTGAGGCGTTGCTCTCCCAACTGTGACCCGTCATCCAGCCCGGGAGTGTCAATCAAATTTACCGGACCCACCGGTGGTAGTTCCATTGATTTGGAAACCATGTCTGTGGTGGTACCGGGAATTTCAGAGACTATGGATACCCCCTGGTTTGTGATTAAATTAATGATACTGGATTTTCCAACATTTGTTCTTCCGAAGAAACCTATACTAATCTTTAATGCCTTGGGGGTTCCGTTCATATTTGGTATCCTTTTTCCGGTTTTTTAAAAATATAAATCCCTTTCACCGGAAATAATTTTATTATAAGCTTCCAGAAATTTATCAAAAACCGGTTGTGAGAAGTCTTTGGGTACCCTGGATTTTATTTCTTCAATTTCCTTTTTTATTATAGCTTCACCGATTTTTTTTGTTTCTTCGGAAGCAAAGTCTTCCAGCCATTCCTGGAATGTTAAAACCGCATTCAATTTACAGAAGCAGCCTTCCCTGCCGTTTTCCAAAAGGGTCATGATTTTTTTTCCTGTTCTGCCGCATCTGTATCCGGCTGTGCAAAATGAAACTATATGTCCCTCTTGTGCAAGTTCCCGGATTATTTCATCCAGGCTTCGGGAATCACCCAGCATGAACTGCTGTTTTTCCGAGTGCTGTTTATCAAGCTCTCCGTTTTCATAGGCGAGAGTGTAACTTCCGATACCTATTCTGGAGTCTGCATCCCGCTGTGTTATGATATCTATAAGAGATTTTATCATTTCCGGTTTTTCCCTGTTTGTAACAATCAGACCTGCATAAGGAATTGCCACCCTGAGTACTGCTACGAGATACCTGAAATCTTCATCACTTACCCAATGTTTTACCCAGTCAAATTCGGTTCCTGCCGCAGGTTCAAGCCGGGGAACGGAAACAGTGTGGGGGCCTAGGCCGAATTTTTCTTCCAGGTCCCGGGCATGGGCAACCATTCCCAGAACTTCAAACCTCCAGTCTGCCAGTCCGAAAAGTGTTCCTATTGCAACATCGTCAACTCCGGCCTCCATTGCACGGTGAAGGGCGTAGAGTCTCCAGCGGTAGTTTCCTTTAAGGGTGTTTTCGGGATGAACTTCCTTATACACCTTGTGGTTGTATGTTTCCTGAAAAACCTGGAAGGTTCCTATCCCGGCTTCGTGGAGTCTTTTCATGTCAGATATGCACATAGGGGCGGCGTTGATATTAACCCGGCGTATTTCCCCGACACCGTTCCTTACTTTTTCTTTTACAGAATAAATGGTTTTCATTGACTCAACGATGTAATCGCAGCTGGTGGCAGGATGTTCCCCGTAAACAACAACAAGACGCTTGTGACCGATTTTTCCGCAGAGGACCTGTGTTTCTTTCCTCACTTCTTCCATTGTCAGAACCCGTCTTTCTATTTCGTTATTGCTGCACCTGAAACCGCAATATTTGCAGTTATTTACACATTTACTCCCAAGATACAAAGGTGCAAAGGTTACTATCCTGTTGTCGTAAACTTTAAACTTGATTTTCTTTGCGGCTTCAAAAACCAAATCCCGCAATTCCTTGTCCTTTACATTCACAAGGTAAGCTGTATCCTCGTCTGAAAGCAGCTTGATGTCCATCGCCCGTTCCAGGATTTCTTCGATTTTTTCCCTTGTAGGATTTGTTTTTTCGGAAATCAGTCTTTCAATTTTTTCGTCATCAATAAAATCCTTACCGTCTTTTAAATATTTTTCGATTTCTTCGTTTTTTATTTGGGACTTGACCCACTGGGCTGTGGTGGTTACAGGTTCTCCTGAGCATGAGAATGTTGATTCGTTTTTCATTTGTTTCCCTTCCTGTTATAATTTTGCAAAAGTGGTTTTTACAGTAACATTAGGGATTTGTCCGATTTTACCTGTTATGGCACCAATCCTGTCATTGCTTCCGTCAACAACAAGGGTTATTATGCAGAGTTCCCGCTTTGGATAGGGTACTCCAAGTCTGGCAATAACAATATCTCCGTTTTCTGAAAGAATCTTGTTTACCTTTTCTGCGGATTCGTCAGGCTTTCTGACTATAATCACTATTACCGCAACTGACTTCTGTTCCATAAAAACCTCTGGAAATGGGAAATGACAGTACGATGGAAAACTTATATTGCGGGTTATCCCTGGTCTCAGATTTTACTCCTCAACCTCAGATACTGTTGGGTGAATTCTATATCTATTCTATGTTTTTTGCAAGGACAAATTACTTTTGTTTTTGCAAGGCCTTTGATTTCCTTTCCTCTGCAACCTGATAGTACTGCATAGCAACTTCTTTTATGCCCTGTTGCTCATAAACTTTTCCTGCATTTTCCCATGTGCGGTAATCATCAGGAAATTTGTCCGTGGCAAGCCTGTAGACATCCAGGGCCCGTTCAATTTCTCCGCAATGTACAAGGGTCAGGGCATGAATCATTAATAAATCCGCAGTAGGTGTCATAATTTTTAATGCTGCCCCAAGAATAACTTCCCCTTCTTTGGGTTTCCCCATCCTGTCCAGGCAGAAAATAAGATTGGAAAGGGCAATCTGGTCTCTGGGGTTTTCCCTTAGAATTGTCTTGTAGGCAATAACGGCTTCCCGGTATTGTTTTGCCTTCCTCCTGAAAAAAGCCATTTGCCTGAGGAATTTTTTTCCGCCGGGTTGTGAGACAAAATACTCTGTGTTGTCGGCAGCCTTATCCCATATTTCAAGCTTGATAAGTAAATCAATAAATTCAGATCTTATCGGGTTGTTTGTGGGCCACTTTTCAAGATAAATGCCGTAGGTTTTTACAAGGCTTTCAATGTCATCAAGAAGTTCCAAAGATGCAATTTTTCCGAGATAGGCTTCCTCGTTGTCCGGATTGTCTGTAATTACTTTTTCATACCATCCCAGTGCCAGGTCAGGCAGCCCCACCTCAAAATAAAGCCTTGCCAGGGCAACCATTATGTTGGAATCTGCACCATAGTTCCGGACAAAATTCTGAATATGCTCCAGTAATTTCTGGGGGTCGTGTTCCTTATTAACCTTGCAGAGACAGTCGTAGTATAAAACGGTCGATTCTTCACATCCTATTTTTCTTGCCCTTTTAAGCTCTTTTTCAAGGTTGTTCCATTTTTTTTGTTTACAAAGAATCATCATAATCCCGTATTTTGCACATACACTGTTTTTATCCAGTTCAGTTGCACGGTTAAAATGGTTCATTGCAGTCTCATAGGCTCCCTTACCGTAAAGGGCTTCTCCCATTAAACAGTGGAACACAGGGTGAGGGCCGTATTTTCTTAATGCCAGTCCGGCTGCCTGTACAGCCTTTTCGTATTCCCTGTCATTTAAATGCTTTTTTATGATAACGGAATCTATTGATTCCTGTGACAGGGTTTCCTCTGTTCCCAGAATAAAATCTTCAGGGAGGTTGAATTTCTGCAGAATTCTGAATGCTTCTGTTCTTTTGCCGCTTTCAAGAAGAATTGAAACAATATACCAGGGCAAATGAGGGTCGTTAGGTGAATAACAACAGGCCTGTTCGTACTGAATTAGGGCCTGCTGGTAATTTCCTACCCCCCTGTAAGCATGGGCAAGATACAGCCTGGGAAGTACTCCGTCAAAGTTGTTGTTTATAAGGTAGTTAAAGGTTTCCACGGCGTTTGGAAAATCATCGTTTTTAAGCTGTCTTACACCGCAGATAAAAAGGGTATTGTTGTATCCCTGGTGGAGTTTCATATTCTGGGGGGCAAGTTCAAGTCCCTGCAGGAAAGCCTTTCTTGCAAGGTTGGGTTTTCCGATTTTCAGGCAAATTGCCCCCAGCAGGCTGTAAGAATCAGGGGAGGCAGAATTAAGTGCCAGGCTACGCCTCACCGAATGAAAGGCATCCTTGTAAAGGTGGCAGGAAAAAAGTGTCCTGGCGAGGAAAAACCAACCGGAAGAATCCCCGGAGTGTTTTTCCAGATAAAGCCGGAAATACTGGATTGCCTTGTTAAAATCCTTGAGGGAATGAAATGCTCTCCCGAGAAAGATTAGTATCTCAGGATGAAGATCCATGACAAAGTTATCTTCCCCATTCTGTTCGATACTTTCAAACAAAAGTCCTTCCAGAATTTCCCCTGCCTGCCGGTACTTTCTGTTTTTGCCTGCACAAATGGCTTTTTGAAATAAACTCTGGAAGTTACTCTCTGTCACTATTTACCACCTGCCTGTACCAGGGTTACCGCAGCTGTTGTTACAATGTCTTCTACGGAGCAGCCTCTGGATAAATCGCTGATGGGGCCGGCAAAGCCCTGTAAGAACGGGCCGTAGGCTTCAGCTCCTGCAAGACGCTGTACCAGCTTATATCCTATGTTTCCGGCACCTAAATCCGGGAAAACTATTGTATTTACTTTTCCCTTAACCGGACTTCCCGGTGCTTTCTTGTCCGTAACAGAAGGAACCAAGGCTGCGTCCAACTGCATTTCACCGTCAACCAAAAGCCCGGGTTCTTTTGCTTTTATAAGTTCAAGGGCGTTCCGTACACGGAGAATGTTTTCGTCCTTATTACCGCCGGAGCCTTTGGTAGAGTAGGATAAAAGGGCAATAACAGGCTCTGCTCCAAGAAAATTCCTGCATGACTGGGCTGCCGAAACAGCAATGTCTGCCAGTTGCTCCGTTGTCGGGGTAGGGATGACTGCACAGTCCGAGAAAATCATCATTCCGTTGGAACCATAGCTTTTGTCTTTCAGCTCCATTACAAAGCAGGAAGAAGCGGTTTTCATTCCCGGTGCCGTTCCGATTATGGTAAGTCCTGCCCTGAGTACATCAGCTGTGGCAGAAAGGGCTCCGGCAACCATTGAGTCAGCCCGGCCTTTTTTTACCATCATGGCTCCAAAGCGCAGGACATTTTTCATGTCTTCTTTTGCCTGTTCCGGAGTCATACCCTTGTGCTTCCTCAACTCATAGTAAGTTCCGGCAAAATCCCCTGCCATATCGGACGTCTCAGGGTTGATAAGGGTCAGCCCCTGCAAATCAACCCCGGCTTTTTCTGCAGAATCCCTTATGCCGGATTCGTTTCCCAAAAGAAAAACCTCTTTTGCGATTTTTTTGTCCTTTATAATCCTTGCCGCTTTAATAGTTCTTTCTTCAGTACCCTCTGGGAGAACAAGATTATTTCCAAGTTCAATAGCTTTTTTTATCATTTCTTCTGAAAATCCCATAAAATCCTCCAAAAAATTCTCTTTCGTCAACTCTAATGTACTCCTATCTCATTTTTTTCGCAACACAAAATTTTTACCTGGTACCAGATTGACCCGGTTTCGTATCTAAATATCCGGATTTAATTATACTGTTTGAATTCCGGTGTTTTTCCCCGGATCTTTTTCCGGGGGTAATCCCGGTTCCGGTTGTTTTTAATCTTTAACTTTACAAATCAACGCAAATGGTTGTATTTTTTCTGTATGGATTCTAATTCTTATTCAGATGCTAAAAGTGAGTTTATCAGTGTTTTGGATTTTATCCTTAACCGTTGTGATGTCCGGCAGATTGATGCAGTTGAAGCGGCTGTTAAACGCAGGAAGAAAAATCTCGGGGCTTTTCAGGGGCTTTCGACCTTGGATCCCGAAAAACTCGCAAAGGACATGAATAAGTCTATCCAGGAGTCCCTGGAAAAAAGTATCGAAGGAATGAAGGCTTCCTTAAGGGAATACGCCGAGGGGCTTATAAAGAAAGAAGCTCCCGAGATTTCACCGGAAGATATGGAAGTTCTTTTGGATAACTGGTTTCCTCCTAAAGGCGGCAAACGTGGCCGCAAAAAGAAGATACCTGTGGAAATGATGGAAACCATGGTTCTGCAGTTTGTTGAACGGGGCTGGGGAGATTGTTCAGCCTTGAAAGATGAGGATTTTGAAGCTGCACCTGGCTGGGAAAGAAAGTACTGGAATGTATTTCCGCCGGAAATTAAGGCTCTGATTAAATCCAGGACAGAAGGCGAATTGTCGGATATGGAGTTTCAGGCTGCCCTTTCACTGCTGCTGGGCAGTTATGGGAAAGGGGTATAAAAAAAGTGTACCCCTTTAAAGAGGTACACTTTTGTGATTCTAGATAAGGTTCTGCGGGTCCTAGCTGTTCACCCTTTCTACATAGTCGTTACTTTCTGTGTTCACCAGGATTTTTTCGCCCTGTTTTATAAAGAGGGGTACCCTTACTGTAAGTCCGGTTTCTGTTACAATGGGTTTGGTTGCCCCGGAAACAGTGTCGCCTTTTATATAATTTTCGCTTTCGGCAACTTCAAAAATCATTTTTTGGGGAATCCTGACATCAATAGGTTCTCCTTCCCAGACTATGATTTCGTATTCGATGTCGTCTTTAAGGTAATGTGCTTTTGATTCGTTGCCTTCTTTGGGGACTGCAATCTGGTCAAAAGTCTCATTATCCATGAAGATAAAATTATCACCGTCATCGTACTGGTACTGGCACCTGTGGGAAGAAACTGTTGCATCTTCAACATTATCCTGGGTTTTGATCGTCTGGGTAAGAACAGAACCGTCCCTTAGGTTTTTCATTTTGCAACGGGCAAAAGCAGATCCCTTCCCCGGGTTTACAAATTCTCTCTCCACAACCAGGTAGGGTGTTCCTTTTATAAGTAGAACGGTCCCTTTCGCAATATCACCGCCTCTAATCATTATTATTCCTCTCTGTGAAAATTTATGTGGAAATGATAACAGTTTTGTGATAGTTTGAAAAGAGGTTGAACAGCTAATGTTGTTAACAGAATTCATGGTTAATTCTGTTTAAAGCTTGTAAGGTACGGTGGACAACACTGGTTCAGCCGGCAGGTTTTTGCACTTGGTTTGTCTCCTCTTGTACCGGGGGAGGCTGTTTTTGGAGGGATAATGTTTAAGGAGATTGATTATAACATATTGCTGGGGCTTTGCTGTACCATTGCAGCTGTTGCCGGATGTCTGTATGTTTTTTTTAAAAGCCGGAAGACTATTTCTGTATTGGGAAACATAAATATAATTTGTAATTGTTCTTCAAAGAAACTCTTTTTATTGGCATGGATTTTAGCTTTGTTTCTGTGTGCAAGAACATTCTGGGCTGCCGGAAACCTCTTTTTTAGTGGTTTTTTCGGGCTGTTCGGAGTATTTGTTTCAATCTTTTCCTTTAAGAGCTTTATTTATCTGAAAAGCTGCGGGATTTATGACAACGGAATAATAATTGAAGGCATTATGATTGAAAAGAACCGGATTTACGAGTTCTCTTCGGATGGAGTGGGGACCTTGACTTTTTTCCTTAACGACGGGAGCCGTAAATCTGTTTTTGTAACTAATCCCTCGGCCGTCGGCGATTATATCGAAGCCCTTAATTCCTGGAATATAACATACCTGGATACCGAAAAAAACGAAAAGCCTACTGGGGAGTAAATTATATAAAAAATCAGTTCTGCACTACGATAACGGAGGCTATTCTTCCGTCTTTTGTGTACACTTTATCCGGGTTTGTTTTGTCCTCCAACCGTATCCCGCCGTCCATGTAAGTATAGTAATAGGTACCGGGGGGTAAGGGGAGCGAGAATTCATAGAACCCTGGTCTTGTTTCCTTTAATGTGTACATAAACGGATCCCAGTTATTGAATGTTCCGCTCAGGCTTATGCTTCTGCCTTCTTCCCCCTGATAAACGAAATTTACCCGGTTGTTTTCGGTTCCAACCTTTTCCCTGGAATCAATATAGGGAACCTTTAGTGTGGAAACCTTTAGTCCTGTTTCCATGTCTGTTGTGCTTTCGGGATTCATTGGGTCTGTAGTCCAGAGTCCGTCAATAACCAGCCTGTATTCTACAGAGTTTGTGTTTTCCGGAACCTGGGTAACAAAGAACAGGAAATTTTCTTCCCTGCCGTTCTTGTCAACTATAACATTCCCGTTCTGGTCTTTATGAATTATTCTCTCAAAAGTATGGATTTTCCTGTATCCTTCGTGGGAAAATGCAATGCCTGCATAGCGGTATTTTCCTTCAGCCGTAAATACCATCCTGCCGTCTTTTACAAAAGGTACGGACACATTGGAAAGCTGTTCAATAATTTTTGCCGAGAGATACTCACTGTGACCGCTTTGGTCTGTGGCCGTAACCCCGTATACATTGCCTGCAAACAGGAATACAAGTACGGGAAAAAATATAAATCTAAAGTATTTCATAGACACTCCCTTTCTTATCGGTATCAGTTTTTAAAATCTTTATATCCTTGTTATGAAAGTTTTCCCCTGGAATATTAGTGGTAATCCGGGGCATAAAAACAAAAAAACAGGTATTCCAAAACTTTTTAGTATGTTACTATTAAAGTAGGTTTTTATTTATCCGATTTTGTATATAGGCCGTCGGTTTATGAAACGGTTGTCCCGGCAAAGAAAAAATTGTCATGTTGCCGGATGCTGTAGAGCAGATATAAAAATCCCCGGGAAGAAAACAATGCCTTCAAAAAATGATTTAGAATTGTTCAGAGATGAGTTACGCAGTTTAGCCGATGAAAAAAATATCCGGGCTGAGAAGAATGAGCCTTTTGAAGATATTCCCCTCCCCGAAGACCAGGAAGCCCGGGATTCCAGGGGAGTTCCCGAAGATATAGCTTCCCTTTTGGGGCTTAAAGATGATTCCGGCTCCGTCCAGCCTGATACAGGGAAAACCGCAGAAGTAAATGCTGATATAAACAACGCAGATGACGAACTTCAGGATTTTTCGGGCCTTGGAGGTTTGGACGATGTTTCCTCCATGAGTCAACAGGAGGACCAGGTTTCATCGGATGATTCTTCGGATTTTGACCTGGATAATTTTGCCAAATTGTTGGATAACCTTCCACTTGAGCCTGATACGGCAGATGCCGGTCCCGCCTCTGTTTCCGGTGACTCCCCTTCTGAAAATGTTGAGGGTCCCATTCCGGCTGAACAGGAGGACTCTCCTGTGGCAGGGAATGACACCGGTGTGGATGACGGTTTTTCCGGTGTAAATGCAGATGACTTTAGCGGTACGGACGAAGGCTCTTCCATTGAAAACCCTGGTTCCTCTGACTCCCTTCAGTCCGGGGGGGATTTAGCATCCGGGATTGAAAATTCTTCGGATCCGGTTTCCGGGGCTAATGATGATTCTGATGACTTTGGTATACCGGAAGACCTGCTTTCCGGATTCGGAGATGAGATGGAAAGGACTGCTTCCCAAGTTTCTCCCGAAGAAGTGGCACCCGGGGATATCGTAGAGGACGGACAGGGACATGTAATCGAAGAAGAACCGGATTTTTCAGTTCCTGAATTTGGGGATGATGATTTAATGTCCGGGGGGTCTGATGCAGAAGATGTTTCTGAAGTTTCCCCGGGGGAAAATTCAGACTTTGAATCTTTTGATATTCCGGATTTTGACGATTCCTTTAATGCTTTTTCTTCCAATGAGGATTCCGGGAAAACAGAAGGGAGGGCATCTTCTCCGGATGTTTCCGGAAGTACGGAATCCTCTGTTTTAAAGACTGAAGATGGTATTCCAGACAATTCAGGTACAGGTGAAAATCCTGATGCCGGACAAGTTTTGTCGGATACAGTTAACGATATGAAAGATGAGACCGGCGGTAGCCTTGGGGCAGTAAACGAAGATTTGGATTCCCCTACCGTTTTTGCTTCGGAAGAGGATGCTTCCTCCCCTGGTTCCGGATCTCAGGATGCCGGTGCCGGAGATGACGGTTCCGGTTTTGAATCCCTGGATTTTGACGATATTATGGATACCGGTTCCTTGCAGGAACCTGCGGAAAGTCCTGGAGATATATCTTCTTCAGCTTCCCTTCCTGATCTGGATTCAATGGATTTAGGTTCGGATTTTTCAGCGGATGATTTTGAAATTCCGGATTTCCCGGCAGGGGATGAGAATTCAAATGCCGGGAATTTTTCCGGTGGCACATCCGGAGCCGGCCCTGCACCGTCTGAGGAAGTGAATCTTTCTGTTCCGGAGGAACCTCTGGATGATTTTAAAGATTTTAACCCTCCGGAGGGTGACTCTCCCGGGGATACATCCTTTTCCATAGACAGTCCGGATTCTTTTTCTTTGGAGAATGACGGAATTCAGGATAATTTTAATCTCCAAGGATTTTCTGACGGACAAGAGTCATTCGGCGAAGATTTTTCTTTCGGCGGTATTCCGGGGCTTTCTGACATACCGGGACATCCGGCACAGAATCTGGTTTATGGGTCTAAAAATTCTGTAAAATTCAGCATTTCTGAAAAAGATTTTGAAAAATTTATTAATAATTTGAATTTATACCCCCTGAATTTAAGGGTTGCCATAGAGGATTTGATTCTCAATGCCGTTGTTCCCGAAGCCCAGATTCAGGAAGTTGTGAATCTGGTGGTAAACCATGCTCCTGCGAAACAGGTTGCCAATACTACAGGAAAAATCCTTGACCGCAGTATTGATGTTCCCAAATTTTTTGAAAAAAGAAGCGGCTTTGACCGAGAGGATGAAAAATCGTCTTTGGGTTATGTTTTCCGTTACAAGATTCTTCCTGTTGCCTGCCTGTCCTTAATCGGTATTATACTTTTGGGCTGTGTATTTTTCCTCGGCAGGGAATTCTTGTACAACCCGTTAAAAGCCAGAAGCCTTTATACCAAGGGGTATGAATGTCTTGAGGATAACCGTTTTACTTTGTCACAGAATTACTTTAACGAGGGTGCAAGATACAGGGAAAGTAAAAATTGGTATTATAAGTACGCCCGCGGGTATAGGGAGAAAAAACAGTACCAGTTGGCGTCCTCTATGTACGAAAGAATGATTTACCGCTATCCAAAGGATAAAAACCCGCCCTTGGAATATGCTTTTATGGAGTGTTACGAGCTTCTGAATTATGAGAAGGCTGAAGAAATTGTAAAAAGAAAGGTTCTGGATGTTTTTGTAAATGATAAAGACGGAAAACTGCTTTTAGGCGATATTTACATGGAGTGGGGGGGGCTTGATCCTTCAAAGTATGATTTGGCAGGAAGTGTTTACCAGGAGCTTATTGATACAGAAGGCCGGAAGGATTTGTACCTTGGCCGTCTTTTACGTTATAACATCCGTACTGACCAGCTGGCGGAAGTCCTACCGTTGAAAGATTATTTTATGCAGAAAAAGGCTGTCCTTGATTCTGATACCCTTGTGGAATTAAGCGGCTATATGTTGGAAAAGCGCTATGCACCTCCAGGGGGTGATGATGATTACCTGAGGCCGATGATAACCGATGTCCGGAGTCTTCTTGAAAAATCAGTTGCCCAGGCAGGGGATGTACCTGAATCCCATTACAATTACGGTAAATATTTTATCTATAACGGCAATTATTCAAGTGCGATACCCTCCCTGAAAGAAGCGGTCAGGCTTTTTGACGAAGCTCAAAAGATGAATCCGGGGCGAATCATCAGGAATATTGATGCCTGCAGGCTTTTGGGTGAGTCTTATGCGGCCGGAGCCGAGTATATTCCAGCCGGAGAAATCTATGCAAAGGGTATAACAATGTATCAGGATTCCTTGGAAAGCAGAACCATAAATCCTGATATTACCGGCGGGCTTTTGTATGCAGACATAGGTGATATGGATTATTTCCTTTCAGGGAACTATAACCAGGCCTTGGAATCTTACACGAACGCAGTGGAAAATCTTAATGATACGGATAGTGTAAGATATAAAATGGGATGTATAAATTATTCCTTTGAAAATTACGAAGAGGCTCTCAATAATTTTTCCAGGGCGTATGGAGAAAATCCTGATGATAAGAATTTGATGTATGCAATGGGGAATGCTTTTTTCCTGCGGGGGGATTATGGGGCTGCCCAGGGGTATTATACAAGGCTGATGGAAAAGCTGGAGACCCTCCGTGTTCAATACGGAATTGTTATTCCGCAGGTAAGGGTTGATCACAGTGAATTTGTCAAGATGTACATGGAAACGGCAAATAATCTGGGTGTTACTCTTTATTACCTTGCCGGAATAGGTGGAGATTCCGAAAAGAATATAAGAGGAATAGCATCCCTTACAGAGTCCCTCCGGGCTTATGATGCTTTAACCAGGAACCCGGATACAATGATCCGGCTTTCCGGAAGTAATCTTGCAGAAATGAACCTAAAATATATGAATTTTCCGGATTCCGGCTATAAACCTGGAATTTACGGGGATATTGCATTGACATTGGAGGGAGAGGAGCCTTTGGCTGCTGCAGAATAAAAAACAGGGTTCTGTGAGGGTGCAGTGTTCAAAAATTGACTCCTATTTCTCTGAGCACTGCTTTGTGTAATTAAATATGGTTTGAATTTTTATATGTAATAATTAAAATTAATTATTATTAATCCCTTTTTTATCTATTTAAAGTATTATCTAATTATGAGTTTTAAAGACAACCTTAAAGCTGAGTTGGATTACCAGGATATTCAACTTAAGGAGCTTGCAGCCATGACTGGCATTAGCAAAAACACACTGGGAAACTATCTCACCGGGCATAACTCAATCCCGAGTGCAGAATTTGCAGTAAAAATTGCAAAGGCTCTTGGTGTTTCTGTTGAGTACCTTGTGACCGGTCATGACTCCAGAATGGAAAATGACGGGCAGTCCAAGAAAATCCAGAGAATATCATCCAATCTCGCTAATCTCAGCGAAAGGGATGTGCTGGTTGTTGAGGCTCTCGTTAATGCAATTCAAAAACAGAACAGTAAAGAAGTTGTAAGACCTTAGAATCCTGGATGAGGTTTATATCTATTTTACGGTTGACGGGGGGTAAAGCAAATTAAATGGCTTTACCCCCTGTTTTTTTACGGATAGAGGTGGGCTGGGCTTGTTAAAAAAATATGTCTTTTTAATTCTTAACACTTTTTTTATTTCCGGTCTGTCTCCGGTTTAGAAATTATGAAAATGCAATTGATTTTGAATTCATTTTATCGGGTCTTTTGTTTTTCTGTTACTTGACCTTTTTTTTTATTTTATGTATAACTTCCCTATGGGTTTGGGATAATTGTCCTTACCTGGTGATCTTTGAGAATCCACTTTATAAAGACCGTAAAGGGTGCGGTGCACTCAGGATGCTTTATATTCCTGGTTTCAGTATCGGGTAAACCAGGGTGGATCAGGCTCAATGATGCCAAACCAGTCATAAGAATTAGTTTTGAAGATTTTTAATGATCAGGTGGTATCGGCCATGGGGTATCGAATCAGATATGATGCCTCTTCCGTATATGACTAGCAGAAAGTCCCTCCTTATTCAATCTTCATAACAGTTTTTATTTTATATAGGTGCACGGATACAGGCGACTCTGTTTGGGTTCTGTATTTCAAATAAAGTGTTCATTATCTTTTATTTTGCAAATTGCCTGACATCTTTAAGGAGGATCAAATGGCAAAGGAAAAGTTTGAAAGAACTAAACCGCACATGAACGTTGGAACCATCGGTCACGTTGACCATGGAAAGACAACTCTTTCTGCGGCAATTACAATGCATTGTGCAAAGAAATTCGGCGACAAGGCATTGAAGTATGATGAAATTGATAATGCTCCGGAAGAAAAAGCCCGTGGTATTACAATTAACACACGTCACCTTGAGTATCAGTCCCAGAAACGTCACTATGCTCATATTGACTGTCCCGGACATGCAGATTACATCAAGAACATGATTACCGGTGCTGCCCAGATGGACGGTGCTATCCTGGTAGTTTCTGCTCCTGATTCAGTTATGCCTCAGACAAGGGAGCACATCCTTCTTGCCCGTCAGGTAGGTGTACCTAAGCTTTTGGTTTTCCTGAACAAGGTTGACCTTGTTGATGATCCTGAGCTTTTGGAATTGGTAGAGGAAGAAGTCAGGGATGTTCTCGAAGAATATGGTTATTCAAGGGATACTCCGATTATTAAAGGTTCTGCTTTCAAAGCTCTTCAGGATGGAGCCAGTGAAGAGGATACAAAATGTATTGATGAGCTTTTGGATGCCATGGATACATATTTTGATGACCCTGTAAGGGATGATGCAAAGCCCTTCCTGATGCCGATTGAAGATATTTTTACAATTTCAGGACGTGGTACTGTTGTAACAGGACGTATCGAGACAGGTGTTGTAAATCTTAACGACGAAGTTGAAATCGTTGGTATCAGGCCTACAGCCAAGTCTGTTGTAACCGGTATTGAAATGTTCCAGAAAACACTGGATCAGGGTATGGCCGGAGATAACGTTGGTATTCTTCTCCGTGGTGTTGATAAGAAAGATGTTGAACGCGGACAGGTTCTCGCCAAACCCGGTTCAATTAAACCCCACAGCAAATTTGAAGGACAGATTTATGTTCTTTCAAAGGAAGAAGGTGGAAGGCACAGTCCGTTCTTTACCGGATACCGCCCTCAGTTCTATTTCAGGACTACAGATATTACAGGAACAATTACTCTTCCTGCCGGTGTTGATATGGTAAAACCAGGTGACAATACCAAGATTATCGGAGAGCTTATTCATCCTGTAGCTATGGACAAGGGTCTTAAATTCGCTATCCGCGAAGGTGGACGTACTGTTGCTTCAGGTCAGGTAACTGAAATTATTGAGTAAGATGAAGGTTTGAACATCGGTCAGTATTGACCGATGTTTTCTTCTGGAGGAAAAATGGCTAACGAGAAAATTCGCGTCAGGCTTCGTGGTTTTGATGTTGAGTTGATTGATCAGAGCGCAAAATCAATTGTTCAGACGGTTCAGAAGGCAGGTGCAAAGGTTTCAGGCCCTATCCCCCTTCCTACGAGGATTAACAAGATAACGGTTCTCCGTTCTCCCCATGTTAATAAAAAGTCTAGGGAACAGTTTGAGATGCGGACGCACAAGCGGTTGATAGATATCATTGAACCTTCTTCCGAGGTTATGGATTCCTTGATGAAGTTGGAATTACCCGCTGGTGTTGATGTAGAAATTAAACAATAGTTTTTGTTTTTTTTTGTATTTTGGCAGACGGTTTCCAGGATCAGGAAATAACGTGCTATTTAAGGAGTAATCAGAATGATAGGTCTGATTGGAAAGAAAATTGGAATGACCCAGGTTTTTGATGAAGCCGGAAATTTAACTCCGGTAACCGTGATCCAGGTAAGTCCTAATACGGTTTTGTCAATCAAAAACAAAGAAAAAGACGGTTATGATGCTGTGGTTCTTGGTGCTGAAGATCTTAAAAAAAGCAGAATTACTAAACCGGTGTCAGGTCAGTATCCCGAAGGTGTAAATCCTAAGAAATTCGTAAAGGAATTCCGTGGATTTACCAACGAAGTGGCAGTTGGAAATCAGCTCGGTGTAGAGCTTTTTGAATCAACACGCTTTGTAGATGTTGTTGCCACTTCAAAAGGAAAAGGTACCCAGGGTGTTATGAAACGCTGGGGGTTCGGCGGTGGACGCAAGTCCCACGGTTCAAAGTTTCACAGGGAAGCCGGTGGAACAGGACAGTGTACTTATCCTGGCAAGACATTTAAAAATGTCAAAATGGCCGGTCGTATGGGTCGTGAGCGGGTAACCGTTCAGAATCTCAAGATAGTAAAAGTTGATCCTGAGATGAAGGTTATGATGGTTCGTGGGTCTGTGCCCGGGAATAAAGATTGTACGCTGATTATTAAGTCTGCGGTTAAAAAGGAAAGGTAACGAACGGAGAATCTTATGGAAAAAAAGGTATTTTCGGTCGATGGCAAGGAATTAAGGACCGTAGAGCTTAACGAGAGGGTGTTCGGTCTTCCGGTAAATGAAGATGTCATTTACTATGCCATCAATAATGAATTGGCAAATAAGCGTGTTGGTACTGCTTGTACAAAGGACCGTGCAGAGGTTCATGGAAGCAATGCTAAGCCTTATAAGCAGAAGGGAACAGGTAATGCCCGCCGTGGTGATAAAAAGTCACCCCTTTTAAGAGGCGGCGGAGTTGTATTTGGTCCTAAACCGCGCGATTTTGGTTTTGTAATGCCTAAAAAGGCAAAGAGACTGGCGATGAAATCAATTTTGAGCCTGAAAGCCCAGAGTGATATTCTCACAGTAATAGAAGATTTTACAGTTGAAAGTGGTAAGACAAAGGATTTGACGAAGGTTCTTGCAAATTTTGTTAAAGATGAAAGGACAGTTCTTGTTCTTAAGGATGATGACAAGATGATAAAGAGGGCCGGAAGGAATCTTCCAAAGTTGTCGTTCCTCTCTTATAACAGATTAAGGGCCCATGACTTGTTTTATGGCAGGAAGGTTCTTGTTTTGGAATCAGCTGTAAAAAGCTTGAACGAATTTTATGGTTCAGATGAGGAGGTACAGGCATGACTTATGATCAGATCCTCATTAGACCGGTGCTGAGCGAAAAATCCAATCTTTTGAGGGAAGAAGGTAAGTATGTTTTTAAAGTACGGCCTGATGCTTCAAAGATTCAGATTAAGGAAGCTGTTGCCAGACTTTTCGGAGTAAAAGTTGTTGACTGCACCGTAATGAATGTATTTGGAAAAATGAAACGGGGTCGGACAAGACCTGGCCGGACTTCCAGTTGGAAGAAGGCAATCGTCAGGTTGGCACCTGGCGAAACTATAAAGGTGTTCGAGGGTGTTTAAACCCGGGACTGCGTTACAAAGGGGTAGACCAGAATGGCTCTAAAAGTATATAAGCCGGTTACCGCAGGTACCAGAACACGAATTGACCTGCGGAGAGATGAAATTACTTGCGACAGACCTGAAAAGAGTCTTACCAAGGGAAAAAAATCTCATGGTGGCCGTGGTGCCGGTGGACGGATTTCAGTCCGCCATCAGGGAGGCGGTCATAAACAGAAGTACCGCGATATTGATTTCAAAAGGGATAAGCATGGTGTTCCAGGAACAGTGAAGACCATTGAGTATGATCCCAACAGAAGTGCCAATATTGCTTTGGTTTTCTATGCAGACGGGGATAAGAGGTATATTCTTGCACCGAGAGGCTTGAAAATTGGACAGAAAATCGTAAGCGGCGAAAATGCTGCCTTGGAAGTAGGAAATGCACTTCCTTTGGAGGCGATACCGGTTGGTTTTACTGTACACAATATTGAGCTTACCTTGGGTAAGGGTGGACAGATGGCCCGTTCTGCCGGAGCAAGTGCTTTGGTTGCTGCAAAAGAGGGTGATTATGTAACACTGCGCCTTCCTTCCAGTGAAATGCGCCGGGTACATAGAAAATGTTTTGCCACAATCGGAGTTGTAGGAAACGAGGATCACATGAATACACAGCTCGGTAAGGCTGGCCGCTCCAGGTGGAGAGGTATAAGGCCTACAGTTCTGGGTATGAATATGAACCCGGTTGATCATCCGCTTGGTGGTGGTGAAGGTCGTGGAAAGGGTCGTAATCCTGTTACACCCTGGGGACAGCCCTGCCGTGGTTACAAAACTCGCAAAAAGCGAAAGGTTTCCAATAACTTTATCGTTTCAAGGCGTAAGTAGGGAGAGTAATCGTGTCAAGATCTGTTAAAAAAGGACCTTTTATTGAAAAGAGTCTTTATAAGAAAGTTGTAGAAATGAATAAGGAATCTGACCGGAAGATGATTAAAACCTATTCCAGGTGTTCCACAATTATTCCTGAAATGGTCGGAAATACGATTTCAGTCTACAATGGTAAAACTTGGATTCCTGTGTATATCACGGAGAATCTTGTGGGTCACAAGCTCGGGGAATTTGCTCCTACCAGAACATTCCGCGGACACGCTGGATCCGACAAAAAAGCTGGGAAGTAAGGTGAAGTTATGGCTGATAAAAACGGATATATAGCCACATCAAAGTTCCTCATTGCGTCACCGACTAAGGTAAGGCCGGTTGCCAACTGTGTTAAGTTTAAGTCTTATCCTGAAGCAATGGCTGTGCTTGAGAATATGCCTCAGAAGGGTGCAAAACTTATCAGCAAAACAATGAAGAGTGCTGCTTCTAATGCGTTGTTTGCTAATAAAAAACTGGACGAAGATATGCTTTTTGTAAAAGAAATCAGAATCGACGAGGGACCTAGGCTTAAGAGAGTATGGTTTAGAGGTAGAGGAAGGGCTGATATGCTTTTGAAACGAATGTGCCATATTACCGTCGTTATTGACGAAATCAAAAAGGCGGGGGTATAAGATGGGTCAGAAAGTAAGTCCTATTGGATTAAGACTTGGTATTAATAAAACTTGGCTTTCAAAATGGTATGCAGATCCCAGGGAGTATGCAGATACACTCCACGAGGATTTAAAAATCAGAAAGATAATCCAGGATTTGCCTGAAACCAAAAATGCCGATGTTGCAGAGGTGGAGATTATAAGACATCCCCAGAGAATAACTATAGTTATTCATACAGCAAGACCCGGTGTTATTATTGGTGTTAAGGGTGCTACTATCGAGGCAATTGGAAACATTATCCAGAAGAGCGTGAACAAAAAAGTTCAGATTAAGATTAAGGAAATCAAACGCTCCGAGAATAATTCCCAGTTGATTGCCCAGAATATTGCTAAACAGCTTGTTAACAGAAGTCCTTTCAGAAAGGCTTTGAAGCAGGCAGTTTCCGGAGCAATGAAGGGTGGAGCCCAGGGTATCAAGATTCGTATTTCAGGCCGTTTAGGCGGTGCCGAAATGTCAAGGGTCGAAGAACACAAAGAGGGGAGAACACCTCTTCATACCTTGAGGGCTGATATTGATTATGGTTTCGCTGAAGCTCATACAACTTTTGGTAAGATCGGTATCAAGGTTTGGGTTTACAACGGAATGATGTATGGACACGAGCATAAAGAAGATGCCGGTGCACTTCTTAATAAAAAACGCCGTGAGCGCACTGCGCCTGCAGCAAGGAGTTAGTAAATGCCTCTTGCACCTAAAAGAGTAAAATATCGTAAAGTGCAGCGTGGTAGCATTCCTGGAAAAGCTACAAGATGTAACTCCATCGATTTCGGTGAGTTTGGTCTTGTTTCCCAGGAAAGAAAATGGCTGACAAACCGTCAGATAGAGGCTGCCCGTGTTGCCTTGAACCGCCATGTTAAGAGAGGCGGAAAGTTGTGGACCAGGATATTTCCTGATAAGCCCTATTCTAAGAAACCTGCCGATACCCGAATGGGAAAGGGAAAAGGTGGATTAGAATACTGGGTGGCAGTAGTAAAACCTGGTACTGTTCTTTTTGAGTTGGGTGGTGTAGACCCAACGCTTGCAGAAGAGGCTATGCGTTTGGCTGGAAGTAAGCTTCCAATCAAAACAAAGTTTGTTCGCCGCAGTGACTTGGAATAGGATGGATTTAAGAAATGAAGAAAGATTTTAAGAATATGTCCAAGGCTGAGCTTGTTGCCAAGCGTGATGAACTCAAAAAGAAGTATATGGATTTGCGTTTTCAGAAGGTTATCGGTCATTTGGATAATCCTGTGCAGATTCGGACTATGAGAAGGCAGATTGCCTGTCTTAATACCCTGATTCACCAGCAGAATGCTGCTGAGTCTGAGAAATAGGAGCTGACCCGTGGAAGAGCAGAATGTTCAGAATAAAACCGGGAGGCGGGAGTACATCGGTTTGGTAACCAGTGACAAAATGGATAAGACCATTGTTGTTTCTGTAACTACCAAAAAACTGCATGGGCTTTATAAAAAGTATGTTACAAGCATAAAAAAGGTAAAGGCTCATGATGAAAACAACGAAGCACATGTCGGCGACAGGGTAAGGGTTGTAGAAGTCCGCCCGATAAGCAAGGAAAAATGCTGGAAGCTGGCTGAAATCGTCGAAAAGGCTAAGTAAAGGAGGTTGATAGTATGGTTCAGATGCAGACACAGTTGACCGTTGCTGATAACTCCGGAGCTAAGATAGTGCAGTGTATTAAGGTTCTTGGTGGAACCCACAGGAGATACGCTGGAATCGGTGACATAATCGTTGTAGCAGTTAAGGATGCACTTCCTACTTCTACAATAAAAAAGGGTACAGTCGAAAAGGCTGTAATTGTACGGTTGTCTAAAGAATACAGACGCCCTGATGGAACATATATCCGTTTTGATGATAACGCCTGCGTTATTATAGACGGAAATAACAATCCAAAAGGAAAGCGTATCTTTGGTCCTGTAGCACGTGAGTTGCGTGATATGGATTATATGAAAATTGTATCGTTAGCACCGGAAGTTCTGTAAGGAGATTTGGATATGATTAAGAAATTCAAAATCCGTAGGGACGATACGGTAGAGATTATTGCAGGAAAGGATAAGGGAAAACGGGGTACCGTGGTCCGTGTCCTTCGTGAAAAAGACAGAGTTATTGTTTCCGGTCTTAATCTTGTAAAGAAGGCTGTAAAAAGAAGATCACAGCAGGACAGGGGTGGAATAATGGAAATTGAAGCCCCTATTCATATCTCTAATGTGATGCTGGTTTGTAAAAAATGCGGACCGGTGAAGGCTGGTTATAAGATTGACGGCGAAAAGAAAATTCGCGTTTGTCGGAAATGTGGGGAAGCATTGTGATGAGTAATTACGTACCTCGGCTTAAGAAAGTCTATCTGGACAGTATTGCTCCTGCTCTTTATAAAGAGATGGGGTATAAATCTGTTATGCAGATTCCGAAGATCACTAAGATCGTCGTCAGCATGGGTGTTGGTGAAGCTCTTGCTAATAAGAAACTCCTTGATGCCGCAGTAACTGACATAGAAGCGATTACAGGTCAGAAAGCTGTAAAAACTAAAGCAAAAAAGAGTATAGCAAACTTCAAACTCCGTGAAGGCAACGAAATTGGTGTTATGGTTACATTAAGGGGAGACAGGATGTATGAATTCCTTGACAGGTTGATTAATGTGTCCCTCCCCCGTGTTAAGGATTTCCGTGGGGTGAACCCCAATGCCTTTGATGGTCATGGAAATTATTCGTTGGGTATAACTGAGCAGATTATATTCCCTGAAATTGATTTTGATAAAATCGAGAAAGTTTCAGGCTTGAATGTAGCTGTCGTAACTACCGCCAAGACTGACGCAGAAGGAAGAGAACTTCTTGCTAAGTTTGGAATGCCTTTTAGGAAGTAGGAGGAAGCTGTGGCAAAAAAATCATTGATAATTAAGGCTTCCCGTACTCCAAAATACAGCACCAGAAAGGTGAACCGTTGCAGAGTATGTGGACGTCCTAGGGGATATTTGAGAAAGTTTCAGATGTGTCGTCTGTGCTTTCGTAAACTTGCAAGTGAAGGCCTTATTCCGGGTGTCACTAAGTCTAGCTGGTAGTAGGTAGGAGGAATTATGAGCGTTTCAGATCCAGTAGCAGATATGCTTACCAAGATCCGGAATGCGGCAATGGCCCGCCACGAAAAAGTGGATATTTCCGCTTCCAGACTTAAACTTGAAATTGTAAAAATTTTGAAGAATGAAGGTTATATCAAAAACTTCAAGAAAATCAGTCAGGATGGGCTTAACTGCATTCGGATTTTTATGAAATATGATGAATCAAATGCACCTGTTATTCACGGTATTGAGAAGATTTCAAAACCGGGAAGACGCGTGTATTCCGGTTACAAGACTTTGCCCCGTGTTTATAACGGGTTCGGTACTCTTATCGTTTCTACTTCCAGTGGTGTTACTACAGGTAAAAAAGCCGTTGAGAAGCAGTCCGGTGGAGAAGTTATCTGCAGTATTTGGTAATAGGGAGTTGTTATGTCAAGAGTAGGAAAACTTCCCGTTGCCATACCTGCGGGAGTAAAAGTAACAGTAAACAGCGGAATGATGACAGTGGAAGGACCTAAAGGTAAACTTTCACAGGAATATGATTCGTCGCTTATTGATGTAAAGGTAGAAGAAAAAGAGGCCTTGGTTTCAAGAAAGTCTGACAGCAAGATTGCCAGATCAAAACACGGTCTTTACAGATGTCTTCTTAATAACATGGTTGTTGGTGTTTCAGCAGGATTTACAAAGTCCCTGGTCATTAACGGGGTTGGTTACCGTGCAGAAGTTCAGGGTAAGCAGCTTGTTATGAACCTGGGGTATTCTACTGATTTTATTGCTGCAATTCCCGAAGACCTTACGGTTACAGTAGATGGGGGTAATAAAATAATAGTTACCGGAATCAATAAACAGCGGGTTGGGGAATTTTCTGCAGAGCTTCGTACCCTGCGTATGCCTGAACCTTATAAAGGAAAGGGAATCCGTTATGAGAACGAAGTTATCAGAAGAAAAGTCGGTAAATCCGGTGTTAAATAAGGGTAGAATGGTATGTTGAGAAAACTTAACGAAAAATTAAGAAAAAGACTTAAGAGAAAGATTCATATCCGCAAGACAATCAGTGGGACAGCAGAATGTCCGAGGATGACAGTCACACGGAGTAACTGCAATCTTTCTGTTCAAGTAATTGATGATGTTAAGGGTGTTACACTTGCTTCCGCTTCAACTTTGGAAAAAGATTTGAGGAACTTAAAGCCTAATACAAAAGGTGGAAAGGCTATAGGGGAAGTAATTGGAAAGAGACTTCTGGAGAAAAACATTACTTCAGTTGTTTTTGACCGCAACGGTTACCTGTACCATGGGGTAGTAAAATCTATTGCAGACGGCGCTAGAGAAGCCGGAGTAAAATTCTAAGGGGGATCTAATGGAACACAGAAATTTTGATAAAGATCAGCCCAAAGAAAAGGAATATTTTGAGAAGCTTGTAAAGCTTAACCGTACAGCTAAGGTTGTGAGTGGTGGTCGTCGTTTTTCTTTTTCTGCACTGACAGTGGTTGGTGACCAGAATGGAAAAGTCGGGTTCGGATTCGGAAAAGCCAATGATGTTTCAGAAGCAATCCGGAAGAGTGTGGACCGGGCAAAGAGAAATATGATTACTGTGCCATTAAAGAACGGAACAATTCCTCATGAGGTTCAGTCTTCATATAAGAGTTCTTCTGTTCTTTTAAAGCCAGCCTGCTCTGGAACCGGTATTATAGCCGGTGGGCCTGTCCGGGCCATAATGGAAGCTGCCGGAGCTACAGATGTTCTTTCAAAATCTTTGGGTTCAAATACTTCCGTTAATGTTGTAAGGGCTACTTTTGCTGCAATTCAGAATCTGATGAATGCAAAAGTTGTGGCTAAGAACAGGGGTAAATCCCTTATGGATTTGTGGGGTTGATTATGGCTAAAACATTGAGAATTAAACTCGTAAAGAGTACAATAAGCCGTAAGCCGGCCCAGCGTGCCACCGTGAGATCTCTCGGTTTGAGGAAGATAAACTCTGTTGTTGAACATGAGGATAATCCTTCTGTTAGGGGGATGATAGCAGCGGTTGCTCATCTCGTAGAAGTAGAGGAGATAAATTGATGTCAGATTATACTCTTCATGCTCCACAGGGAGCTCACAAAAAGAAGAGAATTGTTGGCCGTGGTTCCAGCTCCGGAAGGGGAACAACCGCAGGAAGGGGAAACAAAGGTCAGCAGTCTCGTTCTGGTGGAAAAGTTTATGTTGGATTTGAAGGTGGTCAGATGCCTCTTTACAGGCGTATAGCCAGGAGAGGTTTTTCCAATTACTATTTCAAAAAAGAGTATGCAATTGTAAATCTTAAGGATATCGAAGAAAGGTATTCTGATGGTGAGATTGTAGACAATGTTACTCTTCTTGCAAAGGGGCTTGTCAGAAAGACAGGTTCGCTTGTTAAGGTTCTTGGAAATATTGACGGAGATTTTACAAAAAAAGTAACGGTTTCTGTTGATAAGGTTTCTGCCTCTGCAAAGGAAAAAATCGAAAAGGCTGGTGGAACTGTAACAGGTTCCGGCGAGTAAGGTTAAGAAGGTAGATCATGGCAAATAATCCGTTAGTAAATATGTTCAGGGTAAAGGAATTAAGGGAAAGAATTTTCTTTACTCTGGGTATTCTCTTTATTTTCAGACTTGGATCAGTGCTTCCTGTTCCGGGAGTGGATCCCCACGCTTTGAAGGAATACTTTAATAACCTTGCCAGTCAGGGTGGTAATGCTTTTGCCGCCTATATGGACTTTTTTGCCGGTGGAGCTTTTTCTAATTTTTCTGTGTTTATGTTGGGTGTAATGCCTTATATTTCAACGCAGATCATTATGCAGTTGTTGTTGATTATCTTTCCTTCTTTAAAGAGAAAAGCAGAAGAGGAAGGCGGACAGAAAAAAATACAGTCTTGGACCCGGATTGCATCTGTTTTCGTGTGTGCGATCCAGTCCTTTGCAATAACCCAGTATGCCCGCTCGATTGACGTAATTGCAGATGGAATGAGTGTTTTAGGTTTTTCTCTGATTGCAATACTTACGGTTACAACAGGTTCCATGTTCCTGGTATGGCTTGGTGAACAGATTACACAGCGTGGTATCGGAAACGGAGTTTCCATGATTATTTTCGCCGGTATCGTTGCCAGGCTTCCCCAGGCAGTATGGGAACTCATAAAGCTGGTAATGAACAATGAAATAAATTTTGTCTTCGTTCTTGTGGTTTTTGTACTGTTTGTAGTTGTTGTTGCCCTTGTTATTTACGAACAGCAGGGTCAGCGTAAAATACCGGTTAACTATGCCAAGAGAGTAGTAGGAAGGAAGATGTACGGAGGACAGAATACTTACATTCCGTTCAAGCTTAATCCTTCCGGGGTTATTCCAGTAATCTTTGCTTCATCTTTCTTAACATTCCCTTTACAGATAGCAAATACTCTCGGTGGTAACAGTCCTTGGTTGGCAAAGCTTTCGGCTTTCCTAAACCCTATGGGCTGGGGATATAATGTTTTGTATGTTCTTCTTATTGTTTTCTTTGCTTATTTCTATACACAGGTAACAATGAACCCCACAGAAATTGCAAAGAATATCAGGGAAAATGGCGGCTCCATTCCCGGTATCAGAACAGATAAAATGGAAGAATATATGCAGAAGGTTCTTAACAGGCTTGTATTGCCGGGATCATTGTATCTTGCAATAATTGCGGTTATACCTACTGTCGTGCAGATTATTTTTAATTTTCCTGCTTCGATTTCAATGTTGATGGGAGGAACTTCTCTGCTGATTTTGGTAGGTGTTGACTTGGATACGATGAGCCAGGTTGAAGCCCTTCTTACGACCCATTATCATGATGGTATCGTAAAAAAAGGCAGGTTACGGTCCAGGAACCTTTAAAACTGTTGGAACAGATTTTTACATTAGGTACTAGAAAAAGTTGGGGAAATAGTGTTAAATATAAGACACTATTTCCTCTGGAGGAATTTCTTTATGAAGGTAAGAACAAGTGTAAAGCCTATCTGTGATAAGTGTAAGGTTATCAAGCGTAACGGGATTGTCCGTATCGTTTGTGTAAACCCAAAACATAAACAGCGCCAGGGCTGATGGAGGACTGAATGGCTCGAATTGCGGGAGTCGACCTCCCTAATAAACATGTCAATATTGCTTTGACATACATTTATGGGATTGGAAGATCTTCAGCGGATGACATCTGCAAAAAGACGAAGATTGATCCAAACAGAATGATGAATGATCTGAATCAGGACGAGCTTGCTGAACTCAGAACCGTTATTGAGAATGAGCATAAAGTTGAAGGCCGGTTAAGAAGTGAAGTTGGTCTGAACATAAAAAGGCTTATGGATATCGGTTGCTATCGGGGGCTTCGCCACAGAAAGGGGCTGCCTGTACGTGGTCAGCGTACACGCACTAATTCCCGGACCCGTAAAGGTAAGAAAAAGACCGTTGCAGGTAAGAAGAAATAGGCGGCCGGCATTCTGTTTGTTTGAACAGAATATTTTCCGGCTCGCGGTGATTTAAGGAGAATTAACGTGGCAACCGTAAAAAAACGGAAAGAAAAGAAAAGCGTATACGAAGGTAACGTTTATATTCAGGCGACATTTAACAATACAATTGTCACCATTACAGATTTACAGGGTAATGCTTTGGCATGGGCTTCTTCCGGAGGTCTTGGATTCAGGGGTGCAAAAAAATCAACACCATTTGCAGCCCAGTCTGTTGCCGAAACAGCAACACAAAAGGCAATGACTTATGGGTTGAAAGAAGTTCATGTTTACGTAAAGGGGCCCGGTATTGGACGCGAATCTGCAGTTCGTTCTCTTGGAGCTTTGGGACTTAAAGTTAAGTCAATAAGCGATGTTACACCTATACCACATAATGGTTGTAGGGCAAGAAAAACTCGTCGTATCTAATTTACAGGAGAAGCGGTAGATGGCTAGATATACAGGACCTCTCTGCAGGCTTTGCAGGGCAGAACAGAGTAAATTATTTCTAAAGGGTGCCAGATGTTCCAGTGGTAAGTGTCCTATAAACAAGAAAAGGGCAATTCCGGGTAAGGATCCTAAGGCAAGAATAGGTAAAAAATCAGATTATGGAACCCAGTTGAGGGAAAAGCAGAAATTAAAGAGAATGTACGGAATGCAGGAAAAACAGTTCCGGCTTTTCTTTGAAAGGGCTTTAAGAATGCCTGGGGTAACAGGCGAAAATCTGATAGCCTTGCTGGAAAGAAGACTGGACAATGTTGTTTACAGAATGTGCTTTGCTGCGAACCGAAATCAGGCTCGGCAGGTAGTTTTGCACAGGCATATATTGGTGAACGGCTCAATCGTAAATGTACCCAGTTATATGGTTAAACCGGGTGATGTGATCGAAGTCAAGGAAAAAAGCAAAAAGATGAATATTGTTAAAGAAGCTTTGACAGAGATATCAAAAAACGGTTTGTCTTCCTGGGTAACTGTGGATGCAGACGGGATGAAGGGTACTTTTGTTTCGGTACCTGCCCGTGCAGAAATAACAGATCTTGCAGATGTTAAAGAGCAGCTCGTGGTAGAGCTTTATTCAAAATAAGGAGTTTGCATGGCACGTAAGAATCTTCTTAAGGGATTTAAAAGACCTAAAGGTATTACCTTTGAACATGATGAGTGTAATGCTGACTACGGCAGGTTTGTCGCCTATCCTTTTGAAACAGGGTTTGGCACAACTGTTGGTAATACACTCCGGCGTGTTTTATTGTCTTCAATTCCGGGGTATGCCATAACATCTGTACAGATTACTTCTTATGATGCAGACAATGTTCCTCATGGTATTTCCAGTGAGTTTGAGGCTATACCTAATATTGCCGAGGACACTCTGGAAGTTTTGAATAACCTGAAACAAATCCGGCTGCGTCTGCCTGAGAATGTGGAAGAAGACACATTCTTCTTTGAGTTTTCAGGAGCCGGTGAAATAACAGCCGGAAATTTTGCAAAAGACGGACAGTTGGAAATAATGAACCGGGATTTTCCGGTTTTTACCATGATGGATGGTGCTCATCTTCAGTTGGAGTTTCAGGTTGATCTGGGTAGGGGATATGTTCCTGCTGATGTTAACGAAGAATACTTGGAAGATGTGAGAACCATTCCAATGGATGCAATCTTTACTCCCATAAGGAAGGTAAAGTATGCAATCGAGCCGTGCCGGGTTGGTCAGAGAAATGACTATGACAAACTTATAATAGAAATCTGGACTGACGGCACAATATCCCCGGATGACGCATTGGGAGAAGCTGCAAAAATTGCAAAGGATCATTTTTCAATTTTTGTTAATTTCAATGAGAACGATGTCAGCAGGGAAGAAGAAATGGATGAAGATGATGAACATATTCGCCAATTCCTTAATACTCCTGTAGAAGAGTTGGAGTTGTCGGTGCGTTCTTCTAATTGTCTAAAAAATGCAAATATTCGTACTATCGGTGAATTGACTAAAAAGACTGAGGATGAGTTGTCTAAAACAAGAAACTTCGGCAAGAAGAGTCTTTTGGAAATAAAGGACAAACTTGCAGAATGGGGGCTTGAACTTGGAATGACAGATTTTTCACGTCTCAAGAACATGGATTCACTGACTAAGAAGAAGGAAGAAACAGATGAAGCATAAAAATGGTTTTAATCCTCTTTCACGTAATGCATCACATAGAAGGGCTCTCCATAGAAATATGGTAACATCCCTTTTTAAGTATGAGCGTATTACTACAACAAAGGCAAAGGCCCTTGAAGTAAGAAGAACAGCTGAAAAGCTTATAACTAGAGCTAAGGTGGATACTGTTCATAATAGACGCCAGGCAGCAAGATTAGTATTGGATGAAAAGATTGTTGCAAAGTTGTTTACTGACATCGGTCCTAGAATGAAAGATAGGAATGGTGGTTATACAAGGGTTTTAAAACTCGGACAGCGACAGGGCGATGCCGCAGAAATGGCAGTCCTTGAGCTTGTTGACTACAAGTTTGACGAAGATAAGTCAGAAAAAAAGGCTGAAAAAGGTAAAAAACCGGCAGCAAAAAAACCGGTTGCCAATAAAAAAGCCAAGAAAGAAACCTCTGACAATACTTCGGCCGATGCTTAATTTTTTGATTAGGAGTTAGCAATGTCAAAGGCACATCGTGGTAAAGGTATTAGGGAAATGGTTGCCCACGGGCGGGGAACCTGTCCTGTCTGCAAAAAAGAAGGTGTAAAAATCCTTTATGAGCAGGAAGTTGATGGGAATAAGGTTTCCATTTGCAAGATTTGTAAGGCAACATTAAAAAATAAGAAGTAAGTTTACTTTAAGGGGGTTGTTTACCTTAGCAGGTTTACTAATCCCCTGGTTTTTATAAACCACTGTTTAGAAAATTCTAAGAAATGGAGGAGTATTAGAATGAAATTAACAAAAAAAATCTTTTTTGTTGTGACAGTTTCGCTTATTTTTGCAACATTGTTTGTTGGCTGTGCTAAAAAGGAAGAAACACCTACCAGCATAAAAATCGGAGGTGTGTATCCTCTTTCAGGCGAAGTTGCTCTTTACGGAATAGAAGCCAAGAATGGTGTTGACCTGGCAATTGAAGAAATCAATGCAGCCGGAGGAATTTTAGGCCTTCCAATCGAGCATATAGCAGAAGATGACGAAGGGGCACCTGAAAAAAGCGTAAATGCTTTTACAAAGCTTGTTTCGAAAGATAATGTTGGGATTATTATCGGTTCCCTTACTTCTGGATGTACAAAGGCCATAGCCCCTAAAGCACAGGCTAAGGGCGTTGTACAAATGGCTCCCGCTGCTACTGCAGATGACCTGACAAGTTATGGGGATTACATTTTCCGTGTATGCTACAGTGACTCATTCCAGGGAAGCATAGCAGGTGTTTTCTCTGCAAAAAATCTTGGAAGTACAAGGGCAGCAGTGCTTTATGACAATGGTAACGATTATTGTGTAGGATTGTATAACAATTTTAAAAAATCATATGAAGAAAATGGTGGAACTATAGTGATTGCCGAGTCATATGGTAAAGACGATGTAGATTTTAACGCACAGTTGACCAAGATTAAGAATGCAAATCCTGACTTGGTATTCCTTCCTGATTACTATCAGAAAGTTGCTCTGATAGTAAAACAACTCAGGGATGCAGGAATAAGCACTCCTATAGTTGGTGCAGATGGATGGGACGGAATAACTGAAAAAGCCGGAAGCGAAGTACTTAACGGATATTATTCAGCACATTATTCTGCCGATTCAGGTGATGAAACAGTAACAGAATTTGTGTCTAAATTTACAGAAAAGTATGGTACTGTTCCTACAGCATTCGCCGCTTTAGGATATGATTCAATGTATGTAATTAGAGATGCAATAGAAAGAGCCGGTACTGCTGAGCCGGAGGCTGTAAAGGAAGCCCTTGAAGCTACTGACGGTCATTACGTAACAGGAGATATTACTTTTGACGAAAATCACAATCCTGTTAAAACTCTTGTCATGCTTGAAATCGTTGAAAAAGACGGCAAATTGACAACTGAATTCAATACTTTGGTTGAACCGTAGTTTTATTCCAACTTGAAGCTTGTAATACCCCGGGGTGATTAAATTCCGGGGTTTTTTATTTGTTCAAGCAGCTTTTTCCTAATCCGGTATTATTGAATACTGTTTTAATATTTATACCTCTTTTCTTTTTATCAATACCTGTGATAATATTTTAGGGTCTTTAAGGGGTTTCAAGTGAGCGATTTTGAATTCTTTTTACAACAGTTTATAAACAGTATTTCTTTAGGTAGCATTTATGCCTTGGTTGCTTTGGGCTACACAATGGTATATGGAATTGTGGGACTGATAAATTTTGCCCACGGGGATATACTTATGATAGGTGCATATACAGGGTATTTTGTAATGTCGTCATATGGTACAAGTCCCTTTTGTTTTATATTAGGTTTTGTGGCCGCAATGACTGTTTGCGGGATAACCGGTATTCTGATTGAAAGATTTGCTTATAAACCACTCAGGTCTGCCCCAAGGCTTAATTCTTTAATAACAGCTATAGCTGTTTCGTTACTAATACAAAACGGGGCCAGGGTTCTTCCTTTTATTGGTCCGACACCGAGAAGATTTGTGACTTTGGATTCATACAGTATTTCTATTTTTGGAAATTTGAATATTTCAAATATCCAACTGATTGTGATATTAGTGTCGATTATTTTAATGATTCTTTTAACTTATATAATTCAGGGAACCAAAACTGGCCGTGCAATGAGGGCGGTGTCCTTTGATTTACAGGCAGCCAGTCTGATGGGTATTTCAGTAAACAAGATAGTAGCTTTTACCTTTGCATTAGGTTCTGTTCTGGCAGCAGCAGGAGGAATCTTGTATGCTAGTGCTTATCCCCAGATAACCCCTACAATGGGTTCTACTCCCGGTCTTAAAGCTTTTATAGCCGCTGTACTTGGTGGCATAGGCTCTGTCCCTGGTGCAATGGTGGGGGGATATATTTTAGGTTTGGCGGAGACCATGGCAAAGGCCTATCTTTCCTCAAGATTTTCTGACGCAATTTCATTTACCTTATTGATAATCATACTTCTTGTCAGGCCGAATGGTATTCTTGGAAAAAAGATAAGGGTAAAGGTGTAAGCTATGAGAATGAGCAAGAAAGTAAAGGATTTTCTTATTTTATTTTGTGTGTCTGTCCTGTCTGTTTTTATTCCGGCTTTGCTGATTTTGCTTGGTGTTCTGGATGATTATGGGACGCAGATTTTAAGTTTGGCCATTGTTAATTCATGCCTTGCAATAAGCGTAAATATAATTTCAGGAATAACCGGGCAGCTTTCTTTGGGGCAAGCAGGTTTTATGGCCATAGGAGCTTATTCTTGCATATATTTCTGTGAGTTTTTGAGTATACCGTTTGGCATAAGTGTTATTTTGGCAGGGTTATTTACTGCTTTTATAGGGTTTTTAATTGGATTTCCAACATTAAAGCTAAAGGGCGATTATCTTGCCATTGTGACATTGGGATTTGGAGAAATAATCCGGGTGGTTCTTGTGAATTTAAAAGACATAACCGGAGGGCCTAACGGGAAATCTTTTGCTTCTCCTTTTTCCGGTTCTTCACTTTTAACATATATTTTTCTTGCGGTTCAACTTGTTGTTATAATAGCTCTGGTACAGAATTTTATTCGCTCCTCCTACGGGCGGTGTATTTTGGCGGTAAGGGATGATGAAATTGCAGCAGATTCAACAGGGGTCAGTGTTTTTAAATACAAAATGATAGGTTTTGTTATTGCTTCATTTATCGCAGGAATCGGAGGGACTATGTATATTTCCCTTATCGGTTTTATAAAGCCAGACAATGCTTCGTTTTTACGAAGTATTGACTATTTGATTTATGTTGTTCTCGGAGGTATGGGTAGTACTACCGGAACTGTTCTTGCGGCCTTTGTACTTACTATTTTGCAGGAAGTTTTGAGGTTCCTGGAAGATTTCAGGCTTGTATTCTATCCCCTTATTCTTATTCTTGTAATGCTGTTCAGACCCCAGGGACTCTTGGGAACAAGGGAATTTTCTTTTACAGGGTTTTATGAAAAATTTTTTGTTACAGAAAAACTTTATAAAAAACCTCTCACATGGTTTAAAAGTTTGTCTGTAAGGAAGAGGGATTCCGGGAGGAAATAATGGCAGAAGATAAGGATATATTGTTAAAAGCAGATTGTATTTCCATTGTTTTTGGCGGACTTAAGGCCGTTACCGATTTTAGTTGTGTTTTGCACCGCCACGAGCTTTTGGGGTTAATAGGACCTAACGGGGCTGGAAAAACCACGGTTTTTAATATGCTTTCGGGAGTGTATACACCTACAAGTGGGAGAATTACTTTCTATAGCTCAAAGGGAAAAGAATACAAGGTAAATGGAATGAAGCCCCACCAGTTGCTGGCGGCTGGTATTTCCAGAACTTTTCAGAATATCCGCTTGTTTGGTTCTATGTCAGTTGAAGACAATGTTAAAATTGCACTTCACGGACAGAGGAAAATGAATCCTTTTGATGCCTGTTTCAGAACTCCCAGGTATTATACCGAAGAAAAGCGGCAGCAGGAAAAAGCCGAGTCAATACTGGAGCTGTTCGGTATTGTAGACAAAAGGCAGGAGCTTTCGAAAAATCTGCCCTATGGAGAGCAACGAAAACTGGAAATTGCCAGGGCTTTGGCTGCAGATCCTGACTTACTTCTTTTGGATGAACCGGCTGCCGGAATGAACCCTCAGGAGACAGATTCTTTGATGCACCTTATTTCAGATATCAGGGAGAAATTCCAGACGGCAATTCTTTTGATAGAACATGATATGCATTTTGTCATGGGAATTTGTGAAAGGTTAATGGTATTGGATTATGGAAAAACCATTGCCCAGGGGCTGCCTGAAGAAATACAGCAGAATCCTGCTGTAATAAAAGCCTATTTGGGGCAGGAGGCTATGATTGATGCTTAAAGTTAGTGATTTGAGGGTTTCTTACGGTGCGATAAAAGCCATACAGGGAATTTCTTTTGATGTTAAAGAAGGTGAAATAATTTCTTTAATCGGTTCCAACGGAGCCGGTAAGACCACAACGCTCCAGTCCCTTTCAAATATAATTCAGAAAGAAAGCGGTTCCGTGTTTTTTTATGATAAGGACATAACAAAGGTTTCTTCCGACGAAATTGTTAAAATGGGGCTTGTCCATGTTCCGGAAGGCCGGCGGGTTTTTTCCAATATGACTGTAAAAGAAAATCTGGACATCGGAGCTTATACCAGAAAAGATAAGGATGGAATAAGAAAAGACAGGGACAGGGTTTTTGAGCTTTTTCCAAGATTGGCTGAGAGGATGAAGCAATACGCCGGAACTCTTTCAGGTGGTGAACAACAGATGCTTGCAATTGGCAGGGGGTTGATGGCACGGCCAAAGCTTCTTCTTCTGGATGAACCGTCCATGGGGCTTGCGCCGATTCTTGTGGACGAGATTTTTTCAATAGTCAAGTCTATAAACAGGGAAGGGGTTACAATCCTTCTTGTGGAGCAGAATGCTTTTAAAGCTCTTGCACTTGCAAACCGGGGGTACATACTTGAAACCGGGAAAATAATTAAAACCGGAACCGGCGAGGAGCTGGTTAACGATCCTGCTGTAAAGAGTGCTTACCTTGGCGGGTAGAGTTTAGACCTTTTATTTCTTCTTCAGCTTCTTTTCCTGCTTCCAGAAGAGCTTTAAGTAGGAGTTTTTCGGTTTTTTTGTTTTTGTTCCGGATTTCAACTGCAAGTACGGGTTTGTCTTGTGGTGCTTTAACCGCAAGTTTTGTAAGGATGTGTTTATCCAGTACCATGAATGGCGGTTTATCCAAAGTCTCTGCGGTTTTTTCCCTGGCAAAATAAAAGTGTTTTATGTAAATCTTTTGTTCCCTTGAAAGCCTTTTGTATCCCGGAAGCTTTTTATATCCTGGAATTGGATTTTCATTGACATGGACTTCCTTTTTCAGTGCGGATTCAGTTTCCTTTTTTTTATCCTGCATTTCTGCAATTTTGTCTAATCTTTCCTGTAACATAAAAAGATATTCCACATCGGAAAGAGCATAGTCTATCTGTAAAGGACTTAACGGCCGATGCATCCAGTTTGTTTTCTGGTTGTGTTTTTTGGTATTGGTTGAATCTTCTTTGTAATCTGGAATTATTTTTTTGCATATTGCAGAAAGCCCCCCTTCTATTCCCAGAATTTTTGCTTCCAGGGCCAGGTCTCTTACATTGCATATCTTGATTCCGTATTTCTTCCAAACGAGGGCTGCATCGGAGGAAACGGAAAACCAAAGTTTTTCGATTTCCTTGTTTTCCAAAAGAGCCGAAATTACACTTTTTTGAACCTTTAAGGGGTCAATCAGGTAGAATTTGTTTGAGTCAAATATTTGAATAAGGCAAAGGTGTTCTCCATAACAGTGAAGATTGAATTCCCCCTCAAAATCTACTGCTATTTTTTTTATGTTTTCAGATTTCCATTTATCCAATAAACTGGATATTTCCGTGTTGTTTTCTATTTCAGTGTAAATTTTCACAGGCTCATTATATTCTTCTGTAGTCAAAACCGCAATATATAACCTGCTTTGTAAACATTCCTTTAACAAAGCTTAATATTCTATAAAATTACTTAAAAAAAATCGTGAAATCACTTGAAGATATTTCTTAAAATTGGTTGAATAATATACAGTATTATTTTAATAGAGGTTTTTTATGGCAGGAAATAAATTAAGAGATTTAAGAATTCTGGAAGTACAGAAGCTGGACTCACCGGAGGAAATGGCTTCGGAGATTCCTGTTACTGAAAAGGCCCTTGAGACAGTGGTAAAAGGCCGGCGGGAAGCACAGGATATTATCAGAAGGGAAGATAACAGATTCCTTTTGGTGGTAGGCCCCTGTTCTATTCATGATACACAGCAGGCTCTCGTATATGCTTCCAGACTTGCTGAATTGCGGAGTAAATACTCTGATAAACTGTGTATTTTTATGCGGGTTTATTTTGAAAAACCCCGTACTGCCCTTGGATGGAGGGGGTTGATTGTTGACCCGGGGCTTGACGGGACATATGATATTCAAAGGGGTATGAAGGCTGCCAGAAAGCTGTTGGTTCAAATCAATGAGTTGGGGTTGCCTTGTGGTTCGGAGTTGCTGGATCCCTTTGTTCCCCAGTATACATCTGAGCTTTTGTCTTGGGCTTCTATCGGAGCAAGAACAACTGAAAGCCAGGTTCACCGGGAAATGGCCTCCGGCCTTTCAATGCCTGTAGGTTTTAAAAATGCTACTGACGGCGATATGCAGATTGCCGTAAACGGGATTATTTCTGCCAGACATTCCCACTCCTTTATCGGAATTACCAGGGATGGAAATGCCTGTATCATGCAGACCATGGGAAATCCTGATTGTCACCTTATTCTGCGGGGTGGAAAAAGTGGTCCAAATTATGACGGCGAGTCGGTGGAAAAAGGGGTTGAACTTATGAAAAAGGCAGGAATCAGACCTTCCATCATTGTTGACTGTAGTCATGGAAATTCAAATAAGAATCCTGAAAATCAGCCTCTGGTATTGGATTCGGTTGTCCAGCTCCGCAAGTCAGGTGTCTCTTCACTTTTAGGCTGCATGGTAGAAAGCAATCTTGAAGGAGGAAGGCAGGATATACCGGCAGATCCTTCTGATTTAAAATACGGGGTTTCAGTTACTGATGCCTGTTTGTCATGGGAAAAAACCGCTGAAGCATTGGAAAAGGTCTACAATTGTTTATAATATTTGTATGAGGTCTCTTTTAGTTTTTATTTTCAGTGTTTTTTTCTCGGTTTTTGCCTTTTGTGATTTGCCGGTCAGTTTTTCCGGTTCTACGGCTGTTGAATGGGGTATAAATTTTAATAATGGTGCCAATGGTATAAAGAACAGTTCGGAAATAAATATTGAACTTCCGGTGATAAGCATGGATGAGAAAACAATCCGGGAAGGTAAAAAAAATTATGTTGAAATCAGTATCGATGACATCCAATGGGTTTACCGTTTTACATCGATAGATGAAAATCCCCCGGTAGAAAACGATTTTGACAGGGATGATAAAGGCAACGAATTCAGCTTTGGAGAAGTTGAGGCAAAGGCTGTTTTTGGAAATTTTTATGTAAATATTTTTGGAAATACAGAATTTTCCACCAACTATGCAGTAAGGCCTTTTCCTTTTTATGATAAGAATGAGTCTTTTGACGATTTGGATTGGAGGGGGGCCAGGCTTGTAACCGGTGCTGCAGCAGGTCCGGTGGCAGGAGCTTTTAAAGCCGGGTATTCGGATAAGAATGGGGTGCTTAAAGATTTTGGGATAAAGTTTGCTTCAACTACGAATTTTGAAAATGATTCAAGAAACAGGGTCGATTCCGGGTATTACGGGGGCTTTGATTTTGAACTGACGGCCGGACAAAAGTCTTCTACCGGAGGGTCTTTTCAGGCAGGAGCTTTTCCGGGAGATTATCCCTGGTATGGGGTCGGATTGTTTTGGAATTGGTATATCAATCCTGTGACGGAATTTTATGCCGGATTTGACTGCAGTTTTGGCAGTGATTGCACTCCCGGTCTTATTGAAAGGACTTTCTCAAACAGGGAGTATGAAGTCAAGTCTGACGCTGCAATGGATATGGAACTCAGGTTTATAAACAACTTTTTTGTTACATCGCTTTACGGTGTGTATATTTCACTTCCCGGGCAGGAACTGGGCACTTCAGGAGAAATAAAAACCAGCCGGGAGGATTTTTTTGATATAGGTTTTAAGGTCGGGCTATGGGATGGTAACTTTGTCGAACCATTAGACGTTTCGGTAGCCTTTGTTGCTGACCAGTTTTTGAATAACTATAAAGACAGGGATTCCGGTTTCAATGGTGCCTTAGAGGTAACTTTTTCTTATAAATGGTTTTTAAACGAAATAAACTATTTCAGGCCCTTTCTGTGGACGGCATCTTCTTTTACAAGTGGAAAGACCTATGTAAAGGGTGGTTTGGAATACTGCATTTTGGAGAATGCCAGTATCTATGGTTATTATGAATCCGGAGAGCTTGTTGATTCAGATGAATACGGGGAATATGTATTTTCCGGATTGGGGAAAAATACCGATGATTACGGTACTTTGATATTCGGTCTGAAAGTATTTTTCTGATTTTGTAAAGCATCCTTGGTTTTGTGATGGAACATTGAATTTTACCCGTAATTATTCAGAATAAAACTTGCTTATTAGTGTTTTTTTGGTTAACTTTTACCATAAGAGGATTTCAAAATAAATTCTTTTTAAATCTAAAAAATATCTCAGGAGGAAACTGCATGGCTAAGCATCAGTTTCAGACAGAAGTTAACCAGCTTCTGACGCTTATTATTCATTCCTTATACTCAAATAAGGATATTTTTTTAAGGGAAATTGTTTCAAATGCTTCCGATGCGTTGGATAAGTTAAAGTTTCTCACACTTTCCGATGAGGCCTATAAAGAAATTGAATTCGATCCCAGAATCGATATTTCCTTTGACGAAAAGGAAAAGACTCTTACCGTGGCAGATACGGGAATTGGAATGGATGAAAAGGATTTGGAAAACAACCTTGGAACTATTGCCCGTTCCGGAACAAAATCATTTTTGGAAAAACTTTCCAGCGAGGCAAAGGCTGATTCAAATTTGATAGGGCAGTTTGGAGTCGGTTTTTATTCAGCCTTTATGGTCGCCTCAAAGGTGGAAGTCCTTACGAGAAAGGCCGGTACTCCGGATGTTTGGCTTTGGTCAAGTGACGGGACAAATTCCTATGATTTGGAAAATGTGACTGAAAAAGAAAAGGACTTTATGCCCCATGGTTCCGTAATAAAAATGTATCTCAATAAAGACGACTCTGTTTACGCTTCCAGATGGAAGATAGAAGAGCTTATAAAGCTTTATTCTGACCACATTACTTTCCCTGTTTACCTTCATTACGAAAAGAATGAGTATGATGATAAAGGAAATGTAAAAAGTACTGAAAACAAGGTTGAAAAGATAAATACAGCTACAGCCCTTTGGCAAAAACCAAAATCCGAGATTAAACCGGAAGATTACAAGGAGTTTTATAAGACTCTTTCCCATGATACAGAAGATCCTCTTCTTTATATTCATACAAAGGCCGAAGGTACACAGGAATACATAACGCTGTTTTATGTTCCGGCAAAGGCTCCTTTTGATATGTATCATGCCGATTACAAAAGCGGTGTGAAACTTTATGTAAAAAGGGTGTTCATTACTGATGATGATAAAGAATTGTTGCCGGTTTATCTCAGATTTGTCCGGGGAATTATTGATTCCAGTGATTTACCCCTTAATGTGAGCCGGGAAATTCTACAGCAGAACAGAATTCTTGCTTCGATTAAGAGTGCTTCTGTAAAGAAAATCCTGGGTGAATTTGCAAATCTGGCAAAAAACGACAAGGATAAGTATTTGTCATTCATTAAGGAATACAACAGGCCTTTAAAAGAAGGGCTTTATTCTGATTTCGCCAACCGTGATACCTTACTTGAGCTTGTCAGGTTTAAGACAACAAAAGACAACTCACTCACAAGTCTTGCAGAGTATGTTGAAAGGATGCCTTCTGATCAGAAGTCTATTTATTATATCACCGGTGAAGATGAAAAGACATTGAGATCTTCTCCGCTGCTTGAAGCATACAAGGCCAAAAACATTGAAGTTCTCATTATGGATGACGAAATTGACGAAATAGTAATTTCTTCGGTGGGAAATTATAAGGAATATCCTTTTAAGGCTGTAAACCGTTCTGGTGCAGACGAAGATTTCAAGCCGGAAGAGAACAAGGAAAAGGAAGAAGCCTTTAAACCTGTGGTGGAAAAAATAAAAAAAGCCCTGGGGGACAAAGTAAAGGATGTAAGGATTTCCAAAAGGCTTTCTGATTCCCCTTCCTGTATCGTGATAGATGAAAACGATCCTTCGTTTCAGATGGAGAAGATGATGCGGGCAATGGGGGGAGGTATGGGAAATATGCCTTCGGTTAAACCCATTCTGGAGGTTAACGCTTCACACCCGATTTTGGAAGGGTTGCAGTCGACTGAAGATGAAACCCTTATAGAAGATATTTCCGTAGTGCTTTTAGACCAGGCCCTTCTGATGGAAAAGTCTGAATTGGAGGATCCTTCAGACTTTGTAAAGCGCTTAAACAGGCTTTTAAGCAAAAAATAACCGGTGGACCGGTAAAAAAAAACTCCATAAGGTAACCTTATGGAGTTTTTTTTTAGCATTGTGTATTCTTAATACTGAATCACGCTGCTTCCTTATACAAAATTTCCATTTCCTGTTCAGGTCTTGTTTCCCGGATCCGGAGCTCCTGATTCAACATATTTTTTCAACTGAATTGCAGCGACTTTAGGATTTGCGATTACAGTTGGACCTGCAATACACCCCCCTACACAAGCCATTACTTCTACCAGGTTTGCATCACCAGCGGTTCCCTTTCCAAAAGCTTTCAGCTGTTTCATACCTTCTTTATTCAGGCCGTTGATAACATAGGGTTTCATTATTGAGGGGTCTTTAAGTCTGAGTCTTACAGATTCTGCAACCCCTCCCGTGATTGCATAGTTTCTGCCGGAGGCTGTAGCTTTTTTCTCTTTTTCCACAGGAACAGTCTGTCCGATGTCAATTCCCTTGGCAACAAAAAAAGCACCTAATTCTTCAGCTGAAAGGACATAATCAATAAACTCGTCGTCTATGCCCTCCCTGCGTTTTGCAAGGCAGGGACCTATGAATACCGTTACGGAATCCGGGTCTGCTTTTCTTGCAATTTCAGCAGTATAATGCATGGGGGAGCGGGTTTCTGAAACGCACTCATTCAGTTCCGGGACATGTTTTCTTACAGCCCTTACATAAGCCGGACAACAGGATGTTGTCATAAGCCTGTCTCCCCTTGCCATCCGTTCCTCAAATTCGTGGGCTTCTTTTTCCGCTGTAATATCTGCTCCCAGGGCCACTTCCCAGACCTTTGAAAATCCGGCTTCTGTTAGGGCTGCTTCCAATTGTCCGTCCACAGCCCTGAATTGGGCTGCAATAGCCGGGGCATACATGGCAACAACCTTTTTTCCTTCCATGATTGCCTTGATAACATCAACAAGCTGGCTCTTGTCCATCATGGCACCAAAAGGGCATTCCCTCATACATGCACCGCAAAAAATACACTTGTGATAGTCTATTCGTTCTTTTCCGAATTCATCTTTTGAAATTGCTCCAACGGGACAGGCTTCTTCGCAGGGAACAGGTATTTTTATTATGGCATGGTAGGGACAGTTTTGCATGCATAACCCACAGTTTACACATTTTTCTTCATCAATATGGGCCCTGCCATTTACGATTTCTATTGCTTTTTTACCGCAGTTCATCTTGCAGGGTCTCGCCACGCAAGCCTGGCATGCGTTTGTAACCATATAGTGGGAACGGACGCAAGCATTACAGGCTTCGTCAAGGACTGTAAGCATTGGCCAGGTGATTTTTTCCCTTTCAAGGGCTTCTTTTGCATATTGTGAAAGTGGTATACCGGTGTCTTCTTTTCCTTCTACGCTTATACCCAGCCTTGCAATTACCCTCATCCTTAGAATTTCCCTGTCGTGGTAAATGCAGCACCTGTTTGGTATACTGCCTTTTGGGGCCATTTCGTAAGGAATTGTATCTACCTTTTCAGTAAGGGTTCCTTCCAATTGCATTTTTGCGATTCTGATTAAAATTTCTCTTTTTATCTGGGCCGCATTGTTGTTTAAATTCATCAGTTTACTCCCAAAATCTGTTGGATTTTTTCGATTACAGTTGGTATTGAAGCAGAAGAAACCAGTTCGCCGTTTACTTTTACAAAAGGGGCCTTTCCGTTTTCACCGTGTTTGCATTCTTCGATACAGGTTCTTCCTTCTATTTCAACTTTGTCCCGTAAATTTTCCGGAAGATTTTCCTCCAGAAGCAGTAGTTCGGAGCCGCCCATAACATAACAGGCTGTTCCGGAACAAATTTCTACCAGTATTTTATCCATTTTGGACTCCTTGCTTTAAGGATGCCGCTTTATTTCCGTAAAGCGGCATGCCTTTATTTTTTTTTATTTCTGAAAAGTCTACATTCCGCAATTTTAAATTATAAACATGAAAATTCAAAGGGGTTTTTAATAATTGCCGGAAACTAATTTAAAAGAATTTAATCGAAACCTCTTTAAGGTATTTTTGTTCCAGAAGGGAGGCTATACGTTTTACTACATTCCGCCGTATTTCCAGTTCTACCGGCATATTAGGATCCTGATGGGCCTCGTTTATCTTGGTTCCTACCGCAAAGGTTACACGGTCGCTGTCTAAAAGCAGGTCTACAATCCTTGTAGCGGCATTCTGTTTTTCCTTAGGCCCTGTTTCCTCACTATCTAGGATTTCAGCCACTTTTCCAAGGGTGATTATTCCTTCCGTAACTAAATCTGCTCCTTCCATTTGTGATACAGGCGGGACAACCGGATCTATATTCCTTAGATTGACAGAAATTTTCCGTCCTAGTTGTCTGGAAATAATATTTGCTGTTGTTCCTCCACTGATGATTTTTTTCCCGTCAAAATTGTTAAAAAGGGCTGCGTATTCGGCATCCCGTTCCGGAGTCAGCGGGGGTCCTGTAAGAACAAGTATATCCCTTGGGGTTCTGAAATAAATTACTGCACAGGTAATATCGTCCTTTGCCTTGTATCCGTCATGTTTTTCCGCCTCATTAACCACCCTGCGGGCAAGTTCCCTTGCACTTATGTTCGGATTATCCATTACCTGCTGGAGAATAAATGACTGGGAATCTTCGGCTCCCCAGCCTAAAGGCATGGAATGGGTTCCCATTCCGCTTTGTGTAACACCGTCTGAGTAAAAAATAATCCTGTCTCCCGGCTGGGCCTTGTATTCAGAATAATATAAAATAGCTTCCAGTGCGGGGGCAGTCTCTTTATGTTCCCTCTCTATTACGGAACTTTGTTTTATCGGGTCAATCAGGGTGTTTTTTCTGATTAAAACATAAGGAGGATTATCGTATTCCATTATCCTTACCGAGGCATTAGGTTCAATATCAACCAGGGTAAAGGTTGCGTAACTGATTCCTCTTTCGGAACATACAGGCAGGGTATCCATTATGATTTTTGCAGCCCTTCTTATGGGGATATCATTGGAGACAAACTTCATTGCCATAGTGGCAGTTAGGGTTGCCAATACACCGGCTTTTATTCCGGAGCCCAGACCGTCAGAAAGAACGGTTATGACCCTTCCGTCACTTTGGTTTTTTTGTGATAAAAACCTGTCCCCTTCGGCTCCTTGATTGTATTTACAGATTTGGGCGTGGGCAACTTCTATAAATGTTCCTCGTTCGGTGTTGTTTGATAGAATATCACTCATCATCATCTCCGTTTCCAAAATCCCCGCCGAAAGACTCGATTATTGAATTTAGAATGGATTCTGTTTCTGCTGCGTTTTCACCCAATAGAAAGGCTATTTGTTGGACAACTGAAAGATTTTTGCTGATAACCTTTCTTGCCTGGCTTACAATCCTTCCTTTTCTCATCTGGGGATCTGTTATATCCTGTATAACACCACCGGCACTCTCTCCTTTTTCGATTACAAATACCGTTACATGATATGTGTAATTCCCTTCTTTTACTTCTCTTTCCAAAAGGTCAAGGCCTTCTTCAAAAATCACATCCTGAAAGAATCTGTAAAAAGGTACAATCTTGCTTAAATCCGCACCTTCCAATCCTGGCTTTGCTTCGTACATGGCTGTAATTTCCGGACCGAGAAGTTTTGCAAATATTTCGTTGCATTCGATTATGCCCATATTCTTATCGACAATAACAGCCCCGCTGGGAATAGCCCTGATAAGTCCGTTTGCCTTTTTATGTGCCAGCTTCCTCATATAGGAAACGCACATTGATTTTTCTGCCCTTCCGGCAAGCATGGCTTTTGAAAACGAACGGCAGGTGTCATATCCGCAGCCCCCGCAGTTCATTTCGTCGGCAGGGCTGAATTTCCCCACAGAACGGAGGGCTGTCTGAATCTGTTCTTCGGTAAAATCTTCCCTTTGGACTTGGGCAACGGGAAGAACAGCCTGAATCCTGTCAAAGCCCGTATTAAGTGTATCGGGGAGGTTTTGTGCATATTTCTTTATTGAAAGATTTTTCAATGCTGTGGAATCGGCCTGGTTCCCAAGGGGACCTGCGATACATCCACCCTGGCATGATAAAAATTCCAAAAACAGAGGCTCGCTAAGGTTGTCGTTATCCAGATTGGCCAAAACCTGCTCAAAATTCTTTAATCCCGAAACTGCCATGGTATTGACACCCTCAAGCCCGGTATACTTATTTACAGATTCAATCATTCCTCCCTCAATGGGGTAAAGTGCCCCTTTAGCACTGTTAAAGGGTACAAAAGATTCACCGTCTCCCGGGGTTTCCAGTGCCGGCATAATGTTCTTTTCGCTGAACCATCTTCTTAAGTCTGAAAATGAAATGGCAAGATCTATTTCTTCCCAGGAATCTGCTTCCCTTTTCTTTGCAATACAGGGGCCGATGAAAATTATTTTTATTTCAGAGCCCAGGTTTTTCTTTAAAAACCGGCAGTGGCTTAAAAGGGGAGACCCGCAGTCCTGGATATATGCAGAGTAATCCGGATAGTATTTTTTTATATATTCCACGGCTGCAGGGCAGGCTGAAGAAATAAATAGTTTCTGTTGTTTTCCGTTTTGCAGGGTTTTATTTCCCTTGCGCGAATCCTGGAGTTGGACTGCTGTATAAGATGAAACAATATCAGCACCGATAGCCGTTTCGGAAACTGCCCAAACACCAAGTTTTTTTATAGCTGAAATAAGCTGTTCGGGTTTTGTATCGTGAAATTCGGATTTAAAAGAGGGGGCAAGGGAAACTACGACTTTTTCTCCCAGGGAAATCAGTTGTTTTGCCCTGCCTAAATCGTCCCGGACCCTTTTTGCCTTTGAGGGGCAGACCAGTACGCAGTGTCCGCAGGAAACACAAAGTTCGGGAATTATTGCAGCATGGTTATTTTCTACCAGAATAGCCTTTGAGGGGCACTCCCGTACGCATTTGTAACAATCCTGGCATTCTGTTTTTTCGGTGTATACAGGCTGTAAAATATCCATTTCTAGCTCCCGGTGATTCAGTTTTTGTTATTGATTCCCGAAATCTTCAGATTGAGTAAATCAATCACTGCTTCCGGGGTTACGGCGGAGTACAGTTCCCCGTTGATTTTTATATTAGGTCCTTCCTTGCACTTGTTTTCACAAAGACATCCTGATATTTCAACCTTGTCTTCCAGATTGTTGGATTTTAAATATCTGGCTAAAGTTTCTGCAATTAAACTGTTTCCCCTGGAAAAACAGGAACTTCCCATACAGATCGTAATCTTTATTTTTTCCAAGCAGGACACCTCCTTTCCTTATATTATATAGACTGATTTTTTTATCCGTCAATTAAAATCATAATTTGTAGGAAATCTGCCGGTGAAAGACGGCCGGAAGCGACCAGAGTAAAAACTTTTTTTGAATTACATTAAATCTGATTTTATTACAAGTGTAATTTGTATGACAGGAAAATTTTATGTATGGTGAAATAAATATCCTTGTTGATAAGTTGATATAGCATTGAATGGCTGTTAAATTTCTTTTTGTTGACGGCAGGGGGGTGCTGTGTTATCTTTATAGGTATGTCCTGTTTGGACTAGGAAAAAATTCATATCGGAAGTAAAATCATGCAGTTTTTTGATACTCATGCTCACTTAGGGTTGATTTATGATGACCCTATAGAGCAGTTGCGGGTTGTACACGAAGCGAAAAAAGCACAGGTAACCAGAATCATAAGTATCTGTAATAACCTCCACGATTTTGGTACCGTTTATGACAATTTAAAGTCATCAAAAAATGTGTTTTATGCCGCCGGTGTTTCGCCATCGGAGGTGCTTAATCCGGGAAAAAATTGGATAGAGACCTTGGAAAAGGCCCTTTCAATGCCGGGTGTAGTTGCTTTAGGCGAAACAGGGTTGGATTACTTTAAAAAATACGGCGATAAGCGGAGCCAGACAGAGTTATTTATAACACAGTTGGAAATAGCAGAAAAGTATAATAAACCCGTAATTATCCATAACCGTGATGCAGGGGCAGATATACTTGGAATATTGGCTGAACGGCTACCCGAGGCTGGAGGTATCCTCCATTGCTATTCAGAAGATGCAGAGTATGCAAGGCTTGCCTTGGATTTGAATCTTTATTTTTCTTTTGCCGGAAATGTCACTTACAGAAATGCAAGGAATCTTCATGAGACTGTTCTTTCAATACCTTTGGACAGAATCCTTGTGGAGTCAGAAAGCCCGTTTATGGTTCCCGCTGCATACCGTGGAAAAAGGAATGTTCCGTCATTTATTCCTTCGACTGTTACATTTATGGCACAGCTTCTGGGAATGGAAATGGAGGAGCTTGCAGAAATTCTTTGGAACAACAGTTGCCGGGCCTTTAATATGGAGCCTTAGTTGCTGTACCATCCTGTAAAAGCCGGGAATCTGGAAATTCCCGGTAACCTGTTTCTTGCCCCGGTGGCGGGGTACTCGGACCGGGCTTTCCGTTCGGTTTGTGCCGTTTGGGGAGCGGATTTTGCTTTTACGGAGATGGTTTCCGCAGAAGCTTTGGTAAGGGCCTCGGAAAAAACCGCAGGACTCATGGAAAAAGGCAAGGCTGAAAAACTTTACGGAATCCAGCTGTTCGGCTCGAATCCCGTGGTTATGTCAAAAGCAGTGGAAATCGTCCTTTCCAGGTATGAGCCGGCAGTTATTGATGTAAACTGTGGTTGCCCTGTGCCTAAAATAGTAAAATCCAACTCGGGGTCATATTTGACCAAAAATCCTGATTTATTAAAAGCAATCGTCGGGGCTATGGTGAAAAAAATATCGGACATGGGTTCCTTTTGTCCGGTTAGTGTAAAAATCCGTTCGGGATGGGATTCTTCTTCCCTTACATGGAAAGAGGCTGCCTTTGCCGCCTTGGAAGCCGGAGCCGAAATGATTGGTTTTCATCCGAGAACAAGAGCCCAGGGGTATTCGGGAAAGGCAGATTGGAAGCTTTTGGCAGAACTTTCCAGAGATGTACATTCAACTTTTCCCGGGGTTCCGGTTATAGGCTCCGGGGATTTGTTTTCTCCCGAAGATGCCCTTTCTATGCTGCAGGAAACATCCTGTGACGGAGTAATGTTTGCAAGGGGGGCTATGGGGAATCCATTTATTTTTTCCATGACAAAAGAACTTCTTACCAATGGCAGGTATACTCCGGTAAATTTTGAACAAAAAATCAGGACTGCCTTTATGGAGCTTGCAGAGCTTGTCTCGGACAAAGGGGAAAAAACTGCCTGCAGGGAGATGAGAAAGAGATTCTGCGCTTATGTAAAAGGTTTTCCGGGGTCAGCAGAGATAAGAAATCTTATAGTGCAGGCAGAATCACTGGAGGATTACAGGAGAATTTTTGCGGAAAAAGGATTGATGCTTGAATCCATTTTTGGTTCCGGTATGTAACCTTCCGTGACCCATAGCATGGTTCTTTATTTCCTGTTTGTCAGATTTAATTTTTTTTGATATACTGGAACTATTGATGATATATAATTTTTGGATTTTCAGGGGTTTTTATGGGGGTTCTGGAGGCAATCAGGCAGTTTTTTGCAATTTTATTCTCCGGAAATAGTCCGGAGGGAAAACGGCTGAAGGAATTAAGACGGATACAGCACATTTTAAAGGCGACTGAGCCTCCGGTTCTCAAAGGTAAAAGCATCCAACCGGTTTTTGCTTCTTCCCTTTATTCATTCTGCCAGTTTTTGATAACATTAAAGGAATTGTTTGAGAAGACTGTTTTTTCCCCGGACAAGCGGACTGCATATATTTCCCAGGACAAGATTATTGACTCCCTCTTGACCCAGTCCGAGCTGGATAGAAAGGATTCTTTTTCCTACGAGAAGATGAAAACCGGACTTGATAAGACTGAGAATTCCAAGGTCTATCTTGAAGAAACCGAACATAATTTTAATAATTTCTTAAAAACCTACGAGGGGCAGGTTTTTTCTAAGGGAAACGAGATTCTGGTTTCTTTAGAAAACTTGTACAATCTGTGCAATTTTAATTACGAGGGAATTTTCTGTCTTTTCGATCCCGGATTCTCCCTTAAGTCTACTTCCGGGGGGAATTTTGCTCCTGTTGATGTAAAACTTTTGGACGGTCCCCTTTGTGATTTTTATTTTGTGTATCATAACGTGGTTTTTGATATGGAACTTGCTTCAAAGTTGTCCTTGGTGTTTGCTTTGGTTTCCCAGGAGCCGCTTTCAGATGAAGAAAAAACCAAGATTGCAAAATATACAAAAAATCTGGGGGACTTTTCCCAGAATCAGCTTTCAAAAGATTTAATTGTCCAAATTGTCCGTTATGAAAAAGAAAATCCCGACTATGTTCTTGATTACTGCAAGGAACAGAAAAACTTTGTTGGGGACAGGGTTCAACGGTTGAAATCCGTGTTTAAGGCCAGCATTGAAAAACTCAAAAGAGAGGTTCCGGAAGGGGCCATTGTTCAGGCTGTTAATGCCTTGTTTGAAGAAAATCCTTTGCTTCCGGTCACAGGATACAATGAAGATATCAGTAACATGATACAGGAAGTAACACCTTTTTATTTTGAATGGGTTAAGCCCGTGAGAATTATAAAAACCTTTGTCCCTTTGTGTTTCTCTGAGCAGTTTAATACAGTGGTAAATACCATACTTGTGGAAGGTTTTTTCTCCAATAAACAGTTTGAAGGTTCCCTTTCTTCGACTTATTTTTATTCCACATCTATTTCCCAGCATATTGAGGATTTTGAAAAAAGTTTTAAACCTGGTATGCCGAACGATGCCCAGGTTATTTTGACAGAATTAAAGTCTTTTCATCAGGGTGGGGATGTGGAAAAAAAAGTGGCTTCGTATGTCCAGCGTTGCAACTATCTTGCCAAGGAATTGATTCACACTGAAACCAACAAAATTCAAGAACTTTTTTCCTGTATTGATGATGTTATTGTTGACAGCAAAAAGGTTACACCCGATAATGTAATAAACATAAGAACCATAATAAGTAGTAAGCCTTTTGATTATATTGGGGTTCTGGAAAAATCTAGGGATTTGGCGGCGAAATTTATAGGTGTAATGCAGAATTTTACAGTGGTAAAATCCTAGTTCTTGTGTTACCATATATGGTGCCTTGAAATGTGATTCTTCGTACCAAAGGATTTTAGGCGAAAGATGAGTAGATGTGCAGATCAGGATCAGAATGAAATTGCCACTTATGAGAAGCAGCTTTTTGATTTGCGGCAGCTTTTGGAAATTTCCAAGAGTTTGAGTTCAACATTGGATTTTAATACTCTGATGGAAACTGTTTTGTATATCTGTATGGGTCAGATGCAGGCCTTGAATGTGGGGCTGTTTACCCGTAAAAGTTTTGATTCGGTTTATTTCTCTCTTAACAATAATTACAAGGGTTTTGAGCTTGATGACAGTGTTGAGTATGTGATTAAAGATGAACATCCTCTCATCTCGCTCTTAAACAGGACGAACTGTTGTTTTACCTTGGAGGAAATTCAAAATGAGCTGGGATCCATGGATGGTTTGGAGGCTCTTTCTGCTTTGGAACCGGATTTGATAGTCCCCCTTAAGGCAAAAGCCAGGGTTAACGGAGTTCTTGTTCTTGGCGGACAGATAAGTATTGATAACAACGGTTTTACCGAGTACGAAAAAGAGCACATCCTTAATATAGCTTCTTTGGTAGCCATAGCGATCAATACCTCCGCCCTCCTCGAAATGACAACGACTGATATGATGACCCGCTTAAAGTTGAAGCACTTTTTTTATACTGTGTTGGCTGATCAGATAGAAGAGGCAAAGGGGCAGGAAAAACCGCTTTGTGTCCTGATGATGGATATTGACCACTTTAAAAAATTTAATGATACCTACGGACATTCCTGCGGGGATGTTGTTTTGCAGCAGGTTGCCCATGTGATACAGAATAATGTCAGATCCCAGGATATGGCGGCCCGGTATGGCGGTGAGGAATTCTGTGTTATGCTATGTGATACTGAACCGGCTATAGCCAAGCAGGTGGCGGAAAGAATCAGGCGTTCTGTTGAAACTATGGAAATTGTTTATGAAAACCAGCATTTGTCGGTCACAATTTCTTTGGGGGTGGCGGCATTTAATCCGAAGATCGATACAACACCAAAGACCTTTGTTGACAGGGCTGATGCCGCTCTCTATGTATCAAAACAGGAAGGGCGGAATCGTGTAACCATGGCAGAATAGGGTAGTTTTCTGTTTTATGAATCAGACACCTTTTTTCCGGCGGCCATTTAAATACCGTAATGACAACTTGGTATTTGTTCTCATCGCAGTCAATCTCATTGTTTATTTGCTTTGCCGTATCCGTCCGGCGTTATTTTCAGAACTGGGAATGATTCCCGCTAAAATTATTGTTTCCCATTCTTACTGGCAGTTTATGACTTATATGTTTGTTCATGGAGGTTTATCCCACCTTATTTTTAATATGCTTTCCTTGCTTTTGATAGGCATAACTTTGGAAAGGGAATTGGGCTCCCTGGAATTCCTCTTGTTTTATTTTGTTGTGGGGATTCTTTCTGCAGTTGCTGCTTTTTTTACATATTACTTTACCGGGAATCTGTTTGTTAATTTTGTCGGAGCATCCGGTGCTATTTACGGTCTGATGTTTCTGATTGCAGTATTATATCCTAAGTCGTTTTTTTACGTATTCGGGTTGATTCCTGTACCGGCTCCGGTGTTGATAATAATTTATACAGTAATCGAAATTTACAGTGAGCTTACGGGAAAAAACGCAGGGGTGGCACATATAATTCATTTATCAGGATTTTTATTTGCCTGGTTGTATTGCCGGATTCGGTTTAATATTTCCCCCCTGAAAAGGTGGAGGGGGATACAGTAATTGAATTTTCCAAGGTTTTTGTCCTGCTTTTTTGTTGTTTCATTCTGTCTGGTTTGTGTAAATCTTTCAGGTCTCGATTCTTCCTCTTCATTTCTTGAACGGACAACAGATGATGTTGTTTTAAGGCAGCATTTTTGGGTTTTTAGAGAGTTGCCCCCGGGGGTGGTCCGGGATGAACCTTACAATCCGGAAGAAGTTCTGGAAAAATATGCTCTTTATATTATGCAGCTTTCGGTTTTTGGAGGAAGGGTAACATATACTCCGTCGGATAAAACCCGTGGTATAGAGGAATTTTTTGAATTTATACCCAGGTATCCCATAAAAGAACCGGATCCCTCGTTCACCTTGGAAAGAGTCTGTTACGATGATGAAAATAAAATTTCGGCCTGGGCTTCCTACCGGATTGATTCCTCAAATTCCTCTTATTTGCGCTACTGGCAGATGGTAAATCCTAAAAAGTATCCTGCCGATGGCTATGGCAGCCTCGATAAGGGGTTGGAGGGGGTTTTTGAAGCTTATAGGGACGGAATGAAGAACGCATTGCGAAATTATGCCAGAACCATTGTTAAGAACAAACCACGGGAAATCCGTGCAGATATCTGCATATATGGGGTCCCAAGATTAACTGTAAATGCCGGCAGATACGAGGCTAAATTTGAAGTACTTATAAAAATCGAAGAAATAATACCTTATACAGTTTTTTAGTTCAAAATAAATTCTTGTTGGTAAAATTAAAAAAAACGTTAAAAGATTCAGAATAGTATTTTTTTTCTTGACCTGTTTGTTTCCCGTTATTACCTTATACCGTGAAATCAAAATATTTATTGTTGTGTTACTCATTAGTAAAGGTGGTTTATGTCTGAAGAGAAAGTTTTAGAAGATGAACAGCAGAAGGATTCTGTAGAATCCTGTGAAAAAGACCCTGCAGATGGAGACACTCAGGTTCAGGAAGACTGCGAAAAACAGGTTCCCGGTGAGGAAAGTGGAAAGCCTGAAGATTCCGGGGATTCAAAATTAGCCGAGGAAATTGAAAATCTGAAAGACGAGAATGAAAAATTAAAGGATCAGTATCTAAGGAAAGCTGCTGATTTCGAGAATTACCGGAAACGTGTTATTAAAGAGAAGCAGGAGGCCATAGATTATGCAAACAGCAATATTCTTCTGGATATGATTGGCATAATCGATGATTTTGAGAGGGCAATAAAAGCCGGCGAGGAGACATCTGATGTGGCGGCCTTTAAAGACGGCGTCGTGATGATAAAAGATAAACTTGTGTCTGTCTTGGACTCAAAGTACGGGCTTACCGGATATGATTCCCTGAATATGCCTTTTAATCCTGAAATCCATGAGGCTTTAGGCAGGGTTATAGATCCCGATGTTAAGGAACCTGTTGTGGGGGAGGTGTATCTTAGGGGGTACCGTCTTAAGGATAGGGTTATCCGTTCTGCAAAGGTTATGGTTAAAATGCCCGGAAAACCGGAAGAAGCAAAGGACGGAGATTGATATTCGTCCGGACTGAAAATAAAAAGTGGACTTAAGGTCTGTTAAATTAGTATATTAATCTTAGGCCGGAATGTCGGGGGACAAATCCGGATAAGTTAAGGAGAAATAAAAATGGGAAAGATTATTGGTATTGATCTTGGAACAACAAACTCATGTGTTGCCGTAATGGAAGGAGGGGAACCTGTTGTTATCCAGAATTCAGAAGGAGGAAGGACAACGCCCTCTATTGTCGGGTTTACATCCAAGGGGGAAAGAATTGTCGGACAACCTGCTAAAAACCAGATGATAACAAATCCGGAGAATACGATATATTCAATAAAAAGATTCATCGGTCATTCTTATGCGGAGCTGACCGGGGAAGCCAAGCTGGTGCCTTACCATGTTAAAGACCATGGAGATGATGTCAGAATTGAAGTTGACGGAAAGTTGTATTCCCCGCAGGAAATCAGTGCATTCATTTTGCAGAAAATGAAAAAAACTGCAGAAGATTACTTGGGAGAACCTGTAACAGAGGCGGTAATTACTGTTCCTGCTTACTTTAACGATGCCCAGAGGCAGGCGACAAAGGATGCAGGCCGTATTGCCGGCTTGGATGTAAAGAGAATTATAAATGAGCCTACAGCTGCATCTTTGGCTTACGGGTTCAATAAGGATCAGAAAAAGGATCAGATTATTGCTGTCTATGACTTGGGTGGTGGAACATTCGATGTTTCTATACTTGAGCTTGGAGAGGGCGTTTTTGAGGTAAAGTCTACCAGTGGTGATACCCATCTTGGTGGTGATGATTTTGACCGGAGAATAATGAACTGGCTTGTGGACGAATTTAAGGCAGATACAGGAATTGATTTGTCTCAGGACAGAATGGCTCTTCAAAGGTTGAGGGAGGCTGCTGAAAAGGCAAAGATCGAGCTTTCAAATGTTGTCAGTACAAATATAAACTTGCCCTTCATTACTGCTGATGCTTCCGGGCCTAAGCACCTTTCAAAGGACTTATCCCGGGCCAAGTTTGAGCAGATGACGGAAGATTTGGTAGAGCGTACAAAGGAACCCTGTAGAAAGGCTCTCAGCGATGCCGGCGTAACCGTTGATCAAATTGACGAAGTTATCCTTGTCGGTGGTTCAACCCGTATGCCTAAGGTACAGCAGGTTGTAAAGGAGCTGTTCGGTAAGGAACCCAGCAAAGGTGTAAATCCTGACGAAGCTGTTGCTGTTGGAGCTGCCATTCAGGGAGGTATCCTTGGTGGGGATGTAAAAGAGGTTCTTCTTTTGGATGTAACTCCTCTTTCCCTCGGTATTGAGACTATGGGTGGTGTGTTTACAAGACTTATTCCGAGAAATACTACCATTCCTACAAGAAAGAGCCAGATTTTCTCAACAGCTGCTGACAGCCAGCCCTCTGTATCCATTCATGTTCTCCAGGGAGAAAGGGAGATGGCTTCACAGAACAGGACACTGGGAAGGTTTGACCTGGTAGGTATTCCTCCTGCACCCAGAGGTGTTCATCCTGTCTCTTATACACATCTCCGAGCCCACGAGACCCTCAAGT
>JADIMM010000078.1 GCA_017694795.1 Candidatus Gallitreponema excrementavium | reverse complement strand
ATTCCCGGGATTTCCTTCCTGTCAGAGGTGTTGATTTATCCTTTTTATCCGAGTTGGAAGAAAAGGGGGTGGTTTTTAAAGACACCGCGGGAAAACCAATAGGGGATTTAATTTCTTTTTTAAGAGACGAGGGGGCAAACTGCGTAAGGCTACGGCTTTGGATAGAAAATCCTGCAAACCAGGATTCCCATTGTACACTTGCAGAAACAAAAAAAATGGCTTTAAGAATTAAAGCGGCAGGAATGAAATTTCTTTTGGATTTTCATTTCAGCCACACTTGGGCAGATCCTTCCAATCAACTGTTTCCGGAAAATAAAACCTGGCAGGAAGCCCTTGCTGAATATGAGGACAGCAGGCTTTCTGAACAGGAAAGGCTGGGAATTTTTTCAGAAAAAGTTTTTGAACCTTATATCCGGAATGTTTTGGAAGAACTTAACCTGCAGGATACTGCACCGGATATTATCCAGGTTGGAAATGAAATTTCAAATGGCTTTCTTCACCCTTTGGGGAGAATTGATTACGGAGGTGAAAATCCTTTTGGGAATTTGGGATTTCTGCTTGCCAGAGGCATAAAAACGGCAAGGGAATGTTGTCCCGGGGCAGAAATTATGCTTCATTTGGATTGTTCTTCTGACCTCGAAAAGTCTGAATGGTGGCTGGAGAACGTTACGGAACAGCTCATGCTTTACGGTATTGACTTTGACACAATTGGGTTTTCGTATTATTCTGTGTGGCACGGTCAAAATCTTGAACAGATTGGTGCAAACCTTAAAGAAATCATAGACGAATTTAAAAAGCCCGTTTACATTGTAGAAACCGCTTATCCCTGGACTTTGGATTGGAAGGACAAAATGAACAATATTTACGGCGGGAAAAACCAGCTTATAAAGAAATTTCCGGCGGAAAAAAACGGGCAAAGGGAGTACTTTGAAGCTCTGTGCAAGATGGTGGCAGAATTTCCGGGGGGATACGGCAGGGGTGTTTTTTGGTGGGAACCTGATTATATATCTTTTCCTGAAGCCGGCTTTTATTCTTCTATGGAAAATCTTACCTGGTTTGATTTTGACCGTATTTATAACGGAACCGGGGCAGTTTTTAAAAGATTCCGTTAAGTTTTGTTTTTTTTACTAAGTGCCATAAATAAAAGATTTTTTTAACTTGATTGACTTTTTTTGTTTGGGATTGGTTTAAAAAACATTTGGAGGATTTTTTGTGACAGAGGAACAATGGGAGTATTTTGTAGGTTTTAGGGAAAGATTCAGGGATAAATGCAGGGAATTTTTACAAAGGGGTGAAAAACTCTTGCTTAAGGAACTTCAGGAGAAAATTCAGGCTTTGGGGAACACACCTTATTATCCTGTGGAAAATTCAGTTGTGTACAACCGTAATTTGGATAAGGTAAAAAAAGAATCAAGAATAGATTACGTCCTTGTAGGGGATAATCCCGGAAAAAACGAGCAGCTGGAAGTTAATTCCAGTTATCTTGTAGGGCTGTCCGGAAAAATCGGTGAGGGGTTCTTTAAAAAAAATCCAGGGCTAAAAACTGATTTCAGGGATAATATAATTATTCTTAATAAAACACCTATCCACAGTCCTAAAACAAAGGATTTAAGGGACTTGATAAGGCTAAGTAATGGTGAACTCTTGCCTCTTTTAAACGGATCCCAGATTTGGATGGCAGAAGAAACATTTTTATTAGCACAGAAGCTTGACTGCCCGGTTTGGATAATCGGTTACAGCGAGCTTAAACCTAAGGGAGTTTTTTCAAAATATGGGGAAAAAATTACAGAGCTTGCAGGTAAAGAGCCTTGTGTGGGAGTGTTTCTATTCCAGCATTTTTCAATGAACAGGTTTACAATCGATTTAAATGCCTATATGGAAAAAAATCCCGGTTTATCTCTTACAGAAGCCCTTATCGCCTTGGGCACAGGACACAGAAAGGATGTTTTGGGCTGGTAATTTTTCTTAAAATTTTGTTAGTTTGCTGTTGTCTGCTTTTAATTCAGTTATGTAAATCCACAGCAGGAACTTGAAAATCAGGCAGGGAAGTATTTCTTTAATTACATAATTGATGGAAAAATTCCTGGGTAAAAATTTAAAACACTATTGCATTTTGACAAAAAAAGTGATAATGTCAGTATGCTAAAATCGATTTATAAATAAAGTCTAATCAGGAGACCATCAGTGAAAAGAAAAAATCTTCCTGTTTTTGATAATACGCTGCCTAAAAACCTCCCCCTTTTGTTTCAATCCAGGGCAAAAATCTGTGCAAATATCCCATCTCAAAGTGAAAAAAATTCCCAGGGGGATTTTATAAGTTACACATACCGGCAGGTTTACAAATCTATACTGGAGCTTTCCGTAGTTTTAAAGGAAACAATAGGAGTCGTCAGGGGTGACAAGATAGCCTTGATTTCTGATAACCGGCGGGAGTGGCTTATTACTGATATGGCCGTTATGTCCCTTGGAGCAGCAGATGTTCCCAGGGGCTGTGACTCAACAGGAAAGGAAATCCGCTTTATTATTTCATTTGCCCAATGTACCGGGGGTTTTTTTGAGAATAAAAAACAACTTTTAAAGGTTCTTGAAGTTCAGGAAGAAGTCCCGTCACTAAGATGGGCTGTTTTGTTTGATAATCCGGAAGATGAGTTTATTGCTTTTGTTGAGGAAAAAGGTATCAAGGTTTACCTTTTTGACCGGCTTTTGGTACAGGGTAAGACCAAGATAGAGGCAGACCCTCATTTAAAGGCCGTAATAGAAAATGAAATGCAGATGACAGATGGGGATGAAATAGCAACTTATATTTTTACTTCAGGTACTACGGGGGTACCGAAAGGTGTTATGCTTTCCCACCGGAATTTTATCACCCAGTTGGAGGTTTTTCATAACCTGATACCGGTAGAAGAAGGTGATGTCTGGTTGTCCGTTCTGCCGGTATGGCACAGTTTTGAACGGGCTGTAACCTATGTGATTATCGCCTTAAAAAGTTGTATAGCCTATTCAAAGCCGGTGGCTTCGGTTATGCTGTCTGATTTCGGTAAGGTTCATCCCAAATGGATGTGTGGAGTTCCAAGGCTTTGGGAATCTTTAGCCGTGGGTATAAACCGTTCTGTCAAAAAAAAAGGAGCATTAAAGTACGGGGTTTTCCGCTTTTTTATTGATGTCGGGAAAAAATATTCCTGGGCAAAAGATCATGTCACAGGAAAAGTCTGTAGATATTCCAAGGCTGACAGTTTCTTTTATTTTTTGTATGGAATTCTGCCTTTTATTTTTCTTTTTCCTTTTTCAGCGATAGGAGAAAGGGTTGTTTACCGTAAAATAAGGGAAAAATTCGGGGGAAGTTTTCAGGCTGTGCTGAGCGGAGGCGGGTCCCTGCAAAAAGAGACGGAATATTTTTTTAAGGCTATAAGGTTTACCCTTCTTGAAGGTTATGGTTTAACGGAAACAGCCCCGATTCTTTCCATGAGGAGTGTTTGGGAAAACCGCCCTGGTTGTGTGGGTAAGGTTCTTCCCTGTGTGGAAGTAAAGGTTGTAAAGGAAAAAAACGGCAAGATAATATCAAAAGCCCCCCTGCCTCCGGGGAAAAGGGGTATGATTCTGGCCAGGGGGGATCAGGTTATGAGAGGGTATTACAACCGTCCTGACTTAACCCGGGAAATAATTGATGATGACGGCTGGATTAACACGGGTGATTTGGGAATCCTCACTTATGATAATGAGATTAAAATTACCGGAAGGGCAAAAGACACCATCGTTCTTTTAGGGGGCGAAAATGTTGAGCCTGTTCTCATAGAAAAAACCATAAAAGAAAGTTCCTTTGTGGAGACTGCGGTTGTACTGGGCCAGGATAAAAAATATCTTGCAGCCTTGATTGTTCCCTATGCTGATGCAGTAGAAAACTACGCAAGGGAAAACGGCATAACAATAGGGGATTATGATGCCCTGTTGGAAACTCCCGAGATAATCAGCCTTTTCCGGGAGGAAATTGACAGCAGAATCAACACTGCCGGGGGATTTCGGACTTGCGAAAGGATTTATAAATTTTTGCTTCTTTCACGGAGTTTTACAATCGGGGAAGAATTATCCGCAAAACAGGAATTGGTACGGTACAAAATAAACCAAAAATACAAAAAAGAAATAGAAGGTTTGTTTTCCGAGAAATAACCCACTATTCTTTCCGAAAGAATTTTGGAGTTTTTGTTTTGGTCTTGTTTATACAGGGGGTGCCGTGTAATCATCCTAAGAGCAAGAGGCTTAGGGCCATTACAACCATTCCGGAAATCAAACCGTATATTGAAATGTGGTGTTCTCCGTACTCCCTGGCAGCCGGCAAAAGTTCGTCAAAAGAAATAAAGACCATGATTCCGGCAACAATGGCAAAAATTACTCCAAATATAAAACCGTTCATAAAGGGCATAAGGAGAAGGAACCCGATAAGGGCTCCAAGCGGCTCTGCAAGTCCTGATAAAAATGAATAGATAAAGGCTTTTTTTCTTGAGCCGGTACCTTGGTAAATTGGAACGGAAACTGCAATGCCTTCCGGAATATTATGGAGGGCAATGGCAATTACTATTGGGACTGCAATTTCCGGTTCCTGCAATGCTGAAACAAAGGTTGCCAGTCCTTCCGGAAAGTTATGGATTGCTATAGCCAGGGCTGTAAAAAATCCCATCCGTTTTAATTTTGCCGGTTTTGACTCATCTTCTACAAATTTTACCTCGTGGGGATTTTTATTTTCGGGGATAAGTTTGTCTATAAGTGCAATAAGGAACATTCCCCCAAAAAAAGCGATTACCGTTACATATCCGGCTGTTTTGCCGTTTATAGTTTCGCTTAATGATAACCTTGCTTTTGCAAGAATTTCCACCATGGAAACATATATCATTACTCCGGCAGAAAAACCAAGGCTTAGGGATAAAAACCTTTTATTTGTTTTCTTTGCAAAAAAAGCTATACAACTGCCAACTCCGGTGCTTAGACCTGCAAGGAGGGTTAAGAAAAATGCAAAAAGGATGTTGTTCATGTTTTCCCCTTAATTATGTTATATTATACTAACATAACTGGTAAAATCATAAAAGTCAAAAAAAAACCGGCTTTCGCCGGCTTTTTGGGTTCATATTGTTGTGTGACAACTGATTGCAATAATTATTGTCCGGCTGTGGCAGCTGCTTCCTGCTGTTCAACGGCTTCTTCCATTTCGGTTTTGAATTTTATCAATTCAGCCGAAAAGGCATTTGTGGGATCAATATTTATAGCCTGATCAAGATAATTCAAAGTCACATTGTAATCACTTGTTGCAAAAGAACTTAGATATGCAAGCTTATAATAGGCATTTTGTTTCTGTTCATTTGTCATTGTAACAAGGGTTTCCAGCATTTCCTCGAATACTTTAATCGCAGAGTTTACATCCCCGTTTACAAAAAAGTCGGCTGCCTTTATATCCCCCAGGATAAAAGAATATTTGGTGTAGAGCTCATCGTTATTGTCCTTTGCAAGCTCCACAATTTCTTCCATGTATGGCTTTTGCAGATGAAGAATGTACTGATCTGACATACTGATAAAGTTATCAAGATTAGCCAGTCTTTCTTCTCCTTGGGAATTATTTATCGCTTCAAGAGCTGCCAGGATTTCTTCCCTTTCTTCTGAAAAAGTAAGGATATATTCTGCAAAAGTTTTTCCGTCTACAGAATTTTCATCTGTGACAACCGGCAGGGCGTAAACATCTCCCTGGGGCAATATGAGGTATATTGAAGGTACATTCGGAACTCGGTAATAATTCATTAAGTCCTGAATTTTAAGATTTTCTTCTGTGTCTGTTTCTCCTGGGGAAGGAATTTCATATACAAGAGTACAGACAATGTAGTTTTCTTTTACTCCTGAAATAAAATCTTCTGAATTAAAAATATTATTGTTTATTTTTTCAAGCTCACTTATTGAAGAATCGTCTTTGTTTGAATCTGTGGCTGTAAAAATAAGCATAAGATCTTTATTTTTTGCCTTTGAGGCAGCCAAGGCCTTGTCGTAATCTGTGTATACATCTTTTGTTCCGCATGAGGTTAAAAATCCCAGTAACAATACTGAAATAACGGCAATAAAATATTTTTTCATAAATACTCCTGAATATTAAATTTTCCCAAGTTTTAGGGATAACTCCTTAAAGGGTACACCTAAAACAATGTTTATTCAATCAATTTTTATCTAAAGTAATTAACTCCTCCCTGGAATAAATTCTGGTTTTTGTTTCCCGGGATATTGATTAAAAGGGAATCTTCTTTTCCCACGGGAATTGTTCTCTCGCTGTGTCCCATTTTACCCAGAACAAGTCCGTCAGGGCTTGTCAGTCCCTCAATGGCAAATTTTGAACCGTTGGGGTTCCAGGGTTCTTCCATGGTGGGATTGCCCTCCAAATCGGTATATTGGGTAAATACCTGTCCATTTTCAAACAAGGCCAAACCTTCTTCCCGGTTTAAAACAATTCTTCCTTCCCCGTGGGAAACCGGTACCTGGTAAATCCCTCCCAAGGTAAGCCCTGATGCCCAGGGGGAATTATTGGAAACAACCTTTGTGCTGACAACCCTTGAAATATGCCTTCCAATTGTGTTAAAGGTCAGTGTGGGGCTGTTGTCAGTGGGAAGCTTGATTTTTCCGTAGGGAAGGAGGCCGGTTTTGATAAGAGCCTGGAATCCGTTGCAGATTCCCAAAACCAGTCCCTTTTTGTTTTCCAAAAGGTTCATTACAAGTTCGGCTATTCTTTCTTCCCTGAGAATGTTGGCAATGAATTTTCCGGAACCGTCAGGTTCGTCTCCGGCAGAAAATCCTCCAGATAGGGCAAGTATCTGGGCTTTCTCAAGAAGCGAAGAAAATTCTTTTAAGGATTCCGAAATATCAGCCTGTGACCGGTTGCGGATTATAACCGTTTTTGTTTCTGCCCCGGCAATCTGGAAGGCCCTTGCCATATCGTATTCGCAGTTCGTTCCCGGAAATACGGGAAGGACAACCAGGGGTTTAGGTGTTTTTACTACAGGCCCCAACCCAGGTTTTAAGCCCTTGGTGTAAACAGGGGTGTTTTTAACAGCCTCTTCTTCTTCCTTGTTTATCTTTAGTCCTGGTGTTTTTACGGGGAAAATGTCTTCCAGCTTGCTTTCCCATGCTGTGGCAAGTTCTTTTAGGGGAAGCTTTTCGTTTAATATGGAGATTTCTGGTTCTTTGCTTGTTAGCCCCAGTTCAATCCAGTTGGAATTATTTTTGAAAATTTCATTTAACAGCTGTCCGTTACCGCCGGATTTTGTATTATCTAATTCCACGACAATGCTTCCGTATCCCGGGGCAAAAAGCCCCTCTTTTCCTCCAAGTTTGTTTACTGCATCATCTTTAACAGAAATTCCTATAAAGTTTCCGAAAGCCATTTTTGAAACGGCAGCTGAAATTCCTGCCCCGCCTACAGGATAGGCTCCTGCAATGAGTTTTGTATTGTTCAATTTTATAAAGCCGGCAATATTGGCTTTAAAACTTTCCCAATCCGGAGTGTTGTCACTGTTTATTTTTGTTTTAAGGACATAAACAGGGTTTCCCGGGGCTTTGAATTCTCCCGACAGCACTGAATCCACCGGGGTTGTTCCTACGGCAAAAGAAACAAGGGTGGGGGGGACATTCATTGTCCCGAAACTTCCGGACATACTGTCTTTTCCTCCGATGGAGGGTGTTCCCATTTGAATTTGGGCTGTTAATGCTCCCAAAAGGGCAGAGGCCGGTTTTCCCCAGGATTCCGGACTGGTTGTCCGCTCAAAGTATTCCTGGAAGGTAAGCCGGGCTTTAAGAGGGTCACCTCCCAGGGCAAGAATTTTTGCCAGGGAGTCCAATACTGCAAACTGGGCCCCGTGGTATGGACTCCAGGAGGAAATCCTGGGATCAAAGCCAAAAGTCATAAGGCTGGCGGTGGTGGATTCCTTTGGATAAACCGAAGGAATCTTGGCTGCCATTCCGGCTTCCGGGGTAAGCTGGTATTTTCCTCCGTAAGGGAAAAGGACAGAAGCAGAACCGATTGAACCGTCAAAGCGTTCTTCCAGTCCTTTTTGCGAAGCTGTTCCAAGATTTGAAAGATTTGTAGTCCATCCTTCTTTAAGTCCCTTTTCCAAGGCCTGGTTTACAGAATTGAATAACGACTTTGGTTTGTTTTCCGGGAAAGGTGAATTTTCAGCCGGGGCAGCGATTCTTGCAACAGCATTTCTTTTTGCACCGTTTGTATCAAGAAAATCCCGGTCTAAATCTACAATGGTTTTTCCACGCCACTTCATAATAAGCCGGTTTTTATCCGTAACTTCAGCCACTTTTACCGCCTGGAGGTTTTCTTTTCCTGCCATCTCGATAAATTTCTTTACATCTTTTTCCCGGACAACACAGGCCATTCTTTCCTGGGATTCAGAAATGGCAATTTCGGTTCCGTTGAGGCCTTCGTATTTCTTGGGAACCAAATCAAGATTGATTTCCAGTCCCGGGGCAAGTTCTCCGATTGCAACGGAAACTCCGCCTGCACCAAAGTCGTTGCAGCGTCTTATGAGTTTTGTCACTTCAGGATTTCTGAAAAGCCTCTGGATTTTTCTTTCTTCAACTGCATTACCTTTCTGGACTTCGGCCCCTGCTGTGGAAAGGGATGTTTCAGTGTGGGCTTTTGAAGAACCTGTTGCACCTCCGATTCCGTCCCTTCCGGTCCCGCCGCCTAAGAGTATAATGGCGTCTCCCGGTTCCGGTTCTTCACGGACAACCCAGTCCTTGGGAACGGCGGCTATAACTGCCCCAAGTTCCATGCGTTTTGCAGTGTAGCCCGGATGGTAAATTTCCGAGACCTGTCCGGTTGTAAGTCCGATTTGGTTTCCGTAGGAACTGTACCCTGCGGCAGCTTCACGGGTAAGTTTTATTTGTGGCAGTTTCCCGGGGATTGTGTCTTTTAATGGTGTATGGGGATCACCTGCTCCGGTAACCCTCATTGCCTGATATACCCAGGAGCGGCCTGAAAGGGGATCCCGGATGGCTCCCCCGATACAGGTGGCTGCCCCTCCAAAGGGTTCAATTTCTGTAGGGTGGTTATGGGTTTCGTTTTTAAACATAAGGAGCCAAGGCTCACTGGTTCCATCCTGATAATTAACATTTATGTGGATTGAACAGGCGTTTATTTCCTCTGATTTTTCAATGTCATCCAAAAAGCCCCGTTTTTTAAGAATCTTGGCACCGATTGTTCCCAAATCCATAAGGGTAACCGGTTTTTCTGTTTTTCCGGCATAAACCTGGGCCCGGATTTCTTTGTATTCTTTAAGGGAATCCTTTAAAGGAACAGTGAGAGGGTTTTCTTCGATTTCAATGGAATCCAGGATTGTATTGAATGTTGTGTGCCTGCAATGGTCAGACCAATATGTATCAAGGACTTTTATTTCTGTTTCCGTGGGATCCCTGCTAATTGAGGCAAAATATTCCCGTGTAAACAGAATATCCGCCTTATCCATTGCCAGATTCATCTTTTCCCTGAAAGCTTCGGCTTCCTGTTCGGTCATCTTTGAAAAACCGGAAAGAACAGGAATATCGCCCGGTTCAGACAGTTCCATTTTTAGTGTTTTAGGGATTTGAAAAGAAGCTTCCCTGGAATCAACAGGGTTTATTATGTATTTTTTTATGGCTTCAAAGTCTTTTTCAGAAAGGTCTCCCTTAAATGCGTAAATCCTTGCACAGCGTACCAGGGCTGGAATCCCCTTTGTAATAAGATTTATGCACTGGAGGGCTGAATCAGCCCTCTGGTCGTACTGTCCCGGAAGGTATTCTACAGCAAGAAGCCTGTTTCCGGCATTTTCAGGAAGATTGTCAAAGTAAAGATTGTCACTCTGAGGCTCCCCCAAAATCTGCATACAGGCTTTTTTAAAGTCACGGGTATCCAGACCTTCTATGTCATACCGGTTAAAGTATCTTAAGTCTTCAAGAGTTTTTATTCCGACAAAGTCCTTTATTTCTGTAAAAAGTCTTTGGGCTTCCAGTTTAAAGCCTTCTTTTCTTTCAACATAAACTCTGTAAAGGGAAGTATTCATCTGTTTCTCCTGAATGTTTTTCAAGAATAAAAAATTGTTGTTAAGTTTTGAATACCGTATGTTCCGGCAGAATGATTATAAGGTAAAAAACGGTTATATTCAATAATGGTTGATTTTATAATATGGAACAAGTAAATTTTCTTTTCAGATTGAACAAAGGTTTTCTTACAGGTATATTAAAGATATACTCAAGAATATCTTCTTTAACTGAAAGAGAGAAAAATGGCTTATAAGATTTTTATTGACGGCAGAGAGGGAACCACCGGGCTTAAAATCCTGGGGCGGTTTAAAAACCGGCAGGATTTGGAAATTTTACAGATTGATGAAGATAAACGTAAAAATCCTGAAGAAAGACAAAGGCTGATTAATTCCTCTGATGTAACATTTTTATGTCTTCCTGATGAAGCGGCCCGGGAATCTGTTTCCCTGTGTACCAATCCGGAGGTAAAAATACTGGATACTTCCACCGCCCACAGGGTTAACCCTGACTGGGCTTATGGTTTCCCGGAGTTGGATAGTACTTTCAGGGAAAAAATCCGGAAATCAAAAAGAATAGCTGTCCCCGGCTGTTATGCCAGTGGTTTTCTTTCCATCGTCTACCCGTTAAGGAAATACGGTATAATTGATTCTGGTTATCCTGTTTCCTGCCACGCGGTTTCAGGTTACAGTGGGGGCGGAAAAAAGGCAGTTGCCCAGTATGAGGACATTAACCGTAATGGGGAGCTGGATTCCCCAAGACAGTATGCCCTGACCCAGCAGCATAAACACCTTCCTGAAATGAAGATAATAGGCGGACTGGATTTTGAACCGGTTTTTAATCCCTATATTTGTGATTATTTTAATGGTATGGCGGTTACCATACCTGTTCATTCCAGGTTACTTGGGAAAAAGCAGACCCTCAAATCTGTTTGGGAAGTTTTTGCAACCCATTATCAGGGTTGTGAATTTGTAAAGGTTTTGCCACTTATGGGGGAAGGTGTTTTGGAGCTTCCTTATATCGGTGCCAATAATCTTGCGGATACAAACAAAATGGAAATAATAATTTACGGGAACGACGACCGGATTTGCCTTTGTTCCAGGTTTGATAATTTGGGTAAGGGGGCATCCGGGGCTGCGGTCCAGTGCATGAATATTCTTTTGGGTGTGGACGAAAAAACAGGACTTACGGGAAAAATCTAAATCCCATATATGAAAAATATTATTATAAAACTGTCTCGGTAAACAGTTGTAAAGGAGGATTCCGTTGAAAAACAAGGTATTCAAATTCAGTAATTTTGTGTTTTTATTTTTTGCAGGGATAATCAACTCTATCGGAGTTACTATGTTCCTGGCACCGGTACATATTTATGACAGCGGTTTTTCCGGAACTTCAATGCTTTTATGGCAGCTGACACCCGAGAAATACACTTTTTCATTTTTCCTGCTGATTTTAAACATTCCATTTTTTCTGTACGGTTATAGGAAACAAGGGTTTGTATTTACTGTTTATTCGATTTTTGCAATAGTGATTTACTCCTTGTCCTCCTATGTAATTGCAGATGTACTACCTGTGAATGTGGTGGACTCTTCCCCATTTGCAGGGACCGACCTTCTGCTTTGTTCGATTTTTGGCGGGCTTATTTCCGGTATCGGAAGCGGCTTGACAATCCGTTTCGGAGGGGCAATAGACGGGGTAGAAGTTCTGGCAGTGATTTTTGCAAAAAAAATCGGGCTGACTGTTGGTACCTTTGTAATGATTTACAACTCCCTGTTGTATATTATTGCAGGTTTTGTCCTTAATACTTTTATTCTTCCGTTATATTCCGTAATAACTTATGCCGTTGCAATTAAGGCTGTGGACTTTTTGGTTGATGGATTTGATAAGGCAAAAAGTGCAATGATAATCACAGAAAAAGCGGATGAAATATCCCAAGCCCTTTCAAATGCGTTTGAAACAGGGGTTACACAGATTTCTTCCAAGGGGTATTACGAAGGTAAAAACAAGACAATCATTTATTTTGTGGTAAACCGGTTTCAGATTGGAAAAATGAAAGAAATTGTTTCTTCCATCGATTCATCCGCTTTTGTGACCATTACAGAAGTTGCAGATATTATGAGAAAGAGCGTAAAATAGTCTGTGTCCGTTTTTTACGGAAAAGATAAGCCCCTGTTTTCTTTTAGCTGACAGGGGAAAAACAGAAAATAAAAGGGACTGCCGGTGAAGGGCACCTCCTAAAATTGAACTTTTTTTGTCCAACTTTAGGGGTTCACTTCAGCCCGTACTTTTTGACCAGTCCCTTTTTTATTGCCTTGTGGTATTTGCAGAAAATATTATTCCTGATTCCTGCTTTCGATATCTTTAAAGTATTTTAGTGTTCCAACTTTTATTTCATCTGTGGAGTCATCATCGCATACAATTACTGCCTTTTGATGGAGCTGCAAGGCACTTACAGTCCATATCTGGCTTATTCCACCTTCTATACAGTGGGCAAGGGCTCTTGCTTTGTTATGGCCTGTAATTAAAATAACAACTTCCTTTGCGTCCATGACTGTTCCGACGCCCACAGTAAGGGCCTGTGTTGGAACTTTTCCGGGATCCCCGTCAAAAAAACGGGAATTAACAATTATTGTATCCCTTGTAAGGGTTTTTACTCTTGTCCTGGAGGAAAGAGAGGAGCCGGGTTCATTAAAGGCTATATGTCCGTCTACTCCAACCCCGCCTAAGAACAAATCGATTCCCCCGGCTTTTTTTATCTTCTCCTCGTATTCCAAGCATTCTGCCTCCGGGTTTGCAGACATTCCGTTCAGAATATGCACATTTTCTTTCTTTATGTCGATGTGCTTAAAGAAATTCTCCCACATAAAAAAGTGGTAACTTTGAGGGTGGGTTTCTTCTAAACCTACATATTCGTCCATATTGAATGTAATAACATTTTTAAAGGAAACCTTCCCGGCTTTGTAAAGCTTTATAAGCTCTTTGTACGTACCTAATGGGGTGCTTCCTGTAGGCAATCCCAAAACAAAGGGTTTGTCACTGCAAGCCGCTGCTTTGTTGATTTTACCGGCTATGTAAGAAGCTGCCCATTTTGAGCAACTGTCATAGTTTTCTTTGATTATTACGCGCATTATTTCTCCTTATTTATTCTTTTCCGTTCCAACAGTATGTGCAGAGTTTGCACTGTTCAATTCCTACAGATTCAAGCATATCATCAAGCCTGTGGAAATCAAGGCTCGTAAAATGCAAAAGTTTTTTTATTTCATCAACCATTTCCTTGTAGTTATTACTGTCCGGGTTAGAATATTCTTCCAGTTTTTCCCTGGAAACATTATCTCCTTCCCGCATTTTTATTATCCTGCGGGTTATTAAATCCATTTCGGAATTTGAACGGGAAAAGTTAAGGTATTTGCAACCGAACAAAATCGGGGGGCATGCCGGACGGACATGGACTTCCTTTGCCCCGCTTTGGTAAAGAAATTCCGTGGTTTCCCTGAGCTGGGTTCCCCGTACAATGGAGTCATCGATAAGAAGCAGTTTTTTATTCCGTATCAGCTCGTGGACAGGTATCAGTTTCATTTTTGCTATAAGGTTTCTCTGTTCCTGATTTGTAGGCATAAATGAGCGTGGCCATGTAGGTGTATACTTTATGAATGGTCTCGCAAAAGGAATCCCGGAATAATTGGCGTAACCAATTGCGTGGGCAAGTCCGGAATCCGGAACCCCTGCAACAGTATCAGGTTTTGATTCGCCCTTTTCCAGGTCTCTTTTGGCTAGCATCCGGCCGCATTTGTACCGCATTTCTTCCACATTTACTCCCTCGTAGGTAGAAGTGGGGTATCCGTAATAAACCCAGAGGAAGGTGCATATTTTCATTTCTTTTGATGGGGCTTTAAGTACTGTAATTTCTTTGGAGTTTATAAAAAGAATTTCCCCCGGCCCCAGCTCTTTTGTTTTCTCGTATCCCAGGTTGAGGAAGGAAAAACTTTCGCTTGCAATACAAAAGGCATCTTCCTTTTTGCCTATTATCAGGGGTGTTCTGCCCATCTTGTCCCTGGCAGCGTAAATCCCGTCCATGGTCATAAGAAGAATTGTTAAAGAACCTTTTACCTTTTCCTGCAGGTATGCGATACCGTCCTCAATGGTGTCTTTTTGATTTATGATGGAAGCAGCAAGCTCCGTTGGGTTTATTGAGCCTCCGCTCATTTCCAAAAAATGGGTTCCACCGTTGTTAAAAGTTTCCTTTACCAGGTCTTCTTTATTTGTAATCAGTCCTACGGTGGAAATTGCGTAACTTCCAAGGTGGGATTGAACCAAAAGGGGTTGTGGCTCATTGTCGGAAATACAACCGATTCCCATGCTTCCTTTGAGTTCTTCTATATCTTTCTCGAATTTTGTTCTGAAAGGTGAGTTTTCAATGCTGTGAATCGCCCTGTTAAACCGTCCGTTCTGGTAAACAGCCATTCCTCCCCGTCTTGTTCCAAGATGGGAATGGTAGTCAATTCCGAAAAATAAATCCAAGGAAATATCCTTGTTTGAGACAGCCCCGAATAATCCGCCCATATTTTCTCCTGTTTTGAGGTAAATAAAAAACAAGGGCGAAAGCTGGTCTTTCGCCCCGATATGACTTATTTAAGATTTGGCTTTACGTATTCTGCCCATACTTTATCTGATTTTGCAATGTGGTTCAGCACCCAGGATGCAAGGAATTTATAGAGTCTTTCTGCCTCTGCTTTTGTTGCAGTGTTTAAGGACTTTATCTGCTTTGTTACTTCTGCAATAAAATTATCATGCATACTTTTGTGCATATCGGCAGAAGGATAGCCGTATTTTTTCATAAATTCTTCTTCGTTTGAAAAATGATACACCGTATAGTCTGTAAGGCTTTTTAAAACTTTTGACAGATTTACTTTAAGGCTATCCTCGTCGCCGTTGACAATCTCATACATATCATCTGCAAGGGACAGCAGTTTTTTGTGTTGTAAATCTATTTCGGTTATACCCAGCAGATAAGAATCATTCCATGATAGCTTTTCCATTTTTTTCCTCCTGTCCCCCCCTTCCAGGGGGATAATACATATTAATATCATAATGAAACACAAAAAATTATCAAGATACCGGAAGGGAAAACTGTGAATATGTGACTTTACAACTGCAAATGATAACCATGTTTTTACACTGGAAAATTCCCTTAGCAGGTTCCTCCCCGGTAAAAGCAGGCAAGGCTGTTATTTTTGAAAAGACCTGTGAAGTGGACAGAAATATTCAAATCTAATCCTTGTCAGTAGCCCGATATTACGGAAAATTATTCATGACTTTGTCTGTCTGATACTTATGAGCCAGGTAAAATAAAATGAAAAAAAACAGTATAAATAAAATTTGTGAAAATTAGACAAATATCTCTAATAGTTCTAAAATTTTAATAGAATATTTAGTAGGATTAAGGAGACTGCAATGAGATTACAAAAAAAACTTCAGCTTACGATTTTATGTGTAGCATTGGTACCTTATATTGGTGGAATGTTTTTTCTCTATTCTTCTATCCGGGATAAGGTAAATTCTGTAAATACCTCTTTAGCCAAAGAATATGCGTTGGCTATTAAACAAGGGATGGAAAGTTATTTTGACAAACTTCGTTTAGCCTCAAGAACTTTGAGTAAATTACCGGAAGTAAAGAAAAAAGATTGGAAAGGTATAAAAGATTCTCTGAATGTCTTACAGTATGAAAATTCTGATATTTCAGGTTTTGTTATTGGTAATCCGGACGGAAGCTATTGGTATTCCCTTACGGAGGGTAATCCGTATTATGATTACCGGGCATCATACGATGACGATAATCCGGAAGGAACCTTGAAATCTCTCTCGAACCGAAGTTTTTTCAAGGCTTTAATAACGGAAAATACCACAGGTTTGGATTCTTCATTAGTCTCAGATATTTTTACTTCTAATACAACTGGTGAAAGGTCAATTGCAGTTGCATCCACTGTTTTGGATTACGATGGAAATGTAAATGGAATTGTCGCCAGTTATTTGGGTGCAAATGAATTATCAAATGCCTATAGCAGGATAATGTCGGATTTAGAGAGTTTATACGGCAAGGATTGTTCTGTATTGATAACTTATGGGGATAAACAAATTCTCACCGATTACAGATTTAATCCCGAGAAAGCAAGGTATGAAGATTTTTCTTTTGCTGATGAGACTATCAAACCAGTGTCTTCTTTATCACCGGATTATTTAAATTCGCTGAAAGAATTGAATTCCGCTGAGAACGGTGAAAATTTCAGAATAAATACCATTAATGGCTCTGAATATTTTTCCATTGTGAATAGAATTACTGGTACAGATTATTACATTTACCTGAATATTCCTACAGGGGTTTTGTTTGCAACATCTACAACAATCCGGAATTTTGCCTTGATTTTAGGTGTAGTAATTAGTATTTCTGTTATTTGTGTTTCTTACTTCATAGGCAGGAGGACTGTCCGGCCAATCAATAAACTTATAGACAGTTTTATCAGTTCTAAGGAGACAGGGGATTTATCTATAAGGGTCAATGCAAATGGAAACAACGAAGTAGGGGATTTAAGCCGCTGTTTTAATGACTTTATGGAAGAGCAGCACACTATTATATCAAAGATAACTGACGGTGCAGCTGTTATGTCTGAAAGCTCGGATATTCTTGATACAAAAATCAGGGATATAAAGATTGATGTTTCAAAAATAAATGAGAACATAAATCTTTTAAATTCTGTCGCAGAAGATCAGAATGCTTCTACTACAGAGACTGCAGCCTCTGTAGAGGAAATTTCCAAAAATGTGGAAAGCCTGTCCAGGCAGATTCAAAGCCAGTCTTCGGCTGTTGAAGAGTCCTCTGCGGCAATCCAACAGATGGTTTCAAATATAGGTTCCATTTCAAATAATCTGGAAAAGGCTTCTGTGGAGTTTGAGACATTAAAAACGGCCTCACAAAACGGAAAAGACAGCATAAGCAATGTTGTTGAGCTTGTAAATAAAGTTTCCAATCAATCAGAGGTACTTCTTTCTACGAACAATGTTATAAACTCCATTGCAGCCCAGACAAACCTTTTGGCCATGAATGCGGAAATAGAGGCTGCCCATGCAGGGGCTGCGGGAATGGGATTCTCTGTTGTTGCAGATGAAATAAGAAAGCTTGCAGAAGAATCTTCAAGTCAATCCAAAATAATTGCCACGGAATTGAAGAAGATAGTTGCAGATATAGGCAATGTTGTTAACGCAACAACAAATGCAGGAGATGCCTTTGACACTGTTGTGAACAAAGTTGAGGATGCAGGTGTTCTTATTTCACAGATTGCTCTTGCCATGCAGGAGCAGAACGAGGGGAGCCGACAGGTTCTCGAAGCTCTGGATAACATACAGAATATTACCTTGGAAATAAAGAACGGCTCTATAGAAATGAACGAGGGGACAACCATTATACTTAATGAAATGAATAATCTGGAAGATATTTCACGCCGTGTTCATAAAAGTCTAGGGGAAATGATTTCGGAGTTGAGTGAAATATCAACTTCCGTTGAAGCAATAGTTGTTGATTCCTGTAATACAAAGAATGCGGTTACAGAGTTAAGTGTACTGACAGAAAAATTCAGTGTATAGTTGCCTGGGCTATATTTTTTATGGTGGTTTTATTCATTTGAAAGATGTGGAAATTCTAATGTTTTTTTTGTAAACTGTTTTCCGGTGATGCTTTATGCCAATCACCGGATTTTTTTTGCGGGGACAAAAATGGAATCATACAAAAAGGAATTTATTGATTTTATGGTTTCTTCCGGGGTTCTTAAATTCGGGGATTTTACCCTTAAAAGCGGAAGAAAATCACCCTTCTTTATGAATGCCGGCGGATATGTTTATGGTAGTCAGTTAAAAAAACTTGGCGAATATTATGCTAAGGCAATTTATGAGAATTTCGGTACAGATTTTGATGTGCTTTTCGGCCCTGCTTACAAGGGAATTCCACTTGCAGTATCCACGGTTATAGCTTTTGATTCCCTGTATGGAAAGCAAATCCGCTATTCCTCCAACAGAAAAGAAGCCAAGGATCACGGTGATGCAGGAATTTTTCTTGGAGCAGAAATCAAGAGTGGGGACAGGGTTGTTATAATCGAAGATGTTACAACTTCCGGTAAATCCATACAGGAAACCTTTCCGGTGATAAAATCCCGTGAGAATGAAAAGGGTGATATAACAATTAAGGGGCTTATGGTTTCCCTTAACAGACAGGAGAAGGGGACAGGAAATAAGTCAGCCCTGGATGAAATTTGGGAAGTATACGGTTTCCCGGCAAAGGCGATTGTAACAATGGGGGAGGTAATTGAATATCTTTACAACTCTCCTTGGGGACCAGAAAGGGAAATTATCATAAATGATGATCTGAAAAAAGCACTGGACAAATATTATTCCATGTACGGTGCTGAATAGGTCTCAAAAATAAAAAAAAACACGGATACTGACAGCATCCGTGTTTTGCTCTCCGGGGGATGAGAGTTATTAAGGATTAACCTTCTATTTTGATGTCAATACTTTTAGGCTGAACCTCAGGCTGTTTTGCCATGGTTATAACCAAGACACCGTTTTTGAAGGAAGCTTCAATCTTTGACTGGTCAACATCAACAGGAATGCTGAACCGTCTGGTGAAAGAAATTGTTTTCCTTTCTTTCAGAAGCCACTGTTCGTCCTTGTCATCTTTATCTTCTTTCTCAGTTTTTTCCTCATTTTTAAGAGTGCTGACTGAAAGAACCCTGTCTTTCAAATTTACTGTAACATCTTTTTCCGTAAGTCCCGGAAGTTCCATCTCAAGTCTGTAGTTGTCCTTTGTCTCTGCAATGTCACAACGGGGCATTGTTCCCTTATTGCTTGCAATGGATGGTGCTGCAAAGGAAGAAAGATTCCTGTCAAGTGCATCAAAGATCTCATTGGCAAAAGCCGGATTAAAAATTGAATAAGCGTTCATTTTTGTCCTCCTATATAGACATTTATTATTTTATTCTTTTGGTAGGTTTTTGACCTACACCTTTAATGTTGCAAAGACCGTGCCAAAACAAGAAAAAAAAGAGATAAAATAATCAATTTTTGATGTTTTTTCTTTAAAAACTCCGGGTTTATGTGGTGAGGGGAGGGATAAAATTACGGAAAATCATGAAAAAGTAATTTTTTCCCATATGTTATAAGGGGTAAAATTTATTACAGGAAAACATTGTATCATTTTGATACAGGATTAAAGTGTTATTTTGACACAATGGTGACATTATAACTCAATAGGAAATATTTTTTTTATTTAATTCCCTTAAAGTATCGATTTTGTATTTTTTTTTTGGTATACTCTTTCAGAACAAGTCAGACATTGTTTCCCTCTGGATTTTGCTATCAAATCTGTATTTTTTTATTTTAAGGACTGAAAATGACGATAGAAGAAAAGAAATTATCAGATATCATAGAAAAAATTGAACGGGGAGGGGTGTTTTACCATATCCGTGGCACAAAAATTACTGAAATATTAAAAAATATTGCGTTTACGATTAATCTACCTGATTCACTTTCTCCCGAAACTTTAGCTGCTTCCATGATAGAACGGGAGGAAGTTATGACCACTGCCATAGGGGACGGAATTTCCCTTCCCCATCCGAGGAATACCCTTATTTCGGATGTCAAAGACGAAAGGATAGCTGTTTGTTATCTTGAGGAACCGGTTCCGTTGGATGCTCCTGATGCAAAATTTGTTTATGTGATGTTTGTGGTTTTGTCTTCGTCTTTGGGAAATCATCTTCAAATTCTATCCCAACTCACTTACCTGTTTCAGCAAAAGGAAATACAGGATGTATTAAAAGATAAGCCTGACATGGAAAGCCTTGTGTCGGCAATCAGAAAAGTAAAATGAATTTGTTTTGGACTGCATAGCAGAAAAAATAGGAATTTTCCAGGAGGAAGAAATTATGAACACGAAGGCATTGGCCGCGGCAGCTCTTACTGTCCGGAGCCTTTCGATGGATGGGATTCAAAAGGCTGCTTCGGGACACCCCGGTTTACCGCTGGGAGCTGCAGAATTAGCCGCTGTATTGTATGGAGAAATCCTTAAGCATAACCCTGCTGACCCAAATTGGATTAACAGGGATAGGTTTGTTTTGTCAGCCGGACATGGTTCCATGTTCCTTTACTCAATGCTTTATTTGTCCGGTTACAATGTCACCCTTGATGATATTAAAAATTTCAGGCAGGCTGGCTGTATTTGTGCCGGGCATCCGGAGTATGGGCTTACCCCGGGAGTAGAAACGACTACAGGTCCATTAGGACAGGGAATTGCAACTGCCGTGGGGATGGCTATTGCTGAAAGTATGGCGGCTGCCAGATTCAATACTCCCTACCACAAAATAATTGATCATTATACCTATGTTCTTGTGGGCGAAGGTTGCCTCATGGAGGGAATTTCTTCCGAGGCATCCAGTCTTGCAGGACATTTGAAGTTAGGTAAGCTGATTGTATTTTATGACGAAAACAGAGTCTCAATTGACGGATCTACAGATATAACCTTTACGGAAGACATAGAAGAAAGATATAAGGCTTATGGCTGGCAGGTTTTAAAAGGTTCCATGTATGACATGAAAAAAATAGTGGATATGGTGGAAAAAGCAAAAAAAGATCCCAGACCGTCACTTATAATGTTGAATTCTGTAATTGGGAAAGGATGCCCTCCGGTTGAAGGACTTTCAAAAGCCCATGGATCTCCACTGGGGGAAGATGGTGTAAGAAAGGCAAAGATAAATCTGGGGCTTAATCCTGATGAGTATTTTTATGTTGATCCGGAAGCAAAAGAATATTTTGAAGAAAGAAAAAAATACCTTGCAGGAATCCAGGAAGAATGGAATACAGAGTTTAAGTTATGGCAGCAGGACAATCCTGACCTTAAGGCTTTGTGGGACCAGATGCTTAATGGGGAACTGACGGAAGGTCTGGCTCTCCCGGAATACAAAGTAGGGGATTCTCTTGCTACCAGGGTTACTTCCGGGGCTATGATAAACGAGATTGCAAAAAAACTGCCTTCTCTTGTAGGAGGTTCAGCTGATTTAACCGGTCCCAATCAGGCAATGATTAACCATGGTGGAATCTATTCTGCAGAAAACCGGGACGGAAGATTTATTTATTACGGAATAAGGGAGGCCGCAATGGCTGCTATTTCCAATGGCTTGCAGTTATACGGCTTTTTTAGAAGTTATTGTGCCACATTCCTTGTTTTCGCTGACTATCTCAGACCGGCTCTGAGACTTTCTGCTTTGATGAAGCAACCAGTGATTTATGTACTTACCCATGATTCAATATATGTTGGGGAGGACGGGCCTACACATCAGCCAGTGGAAACCCTGACATCCCTTAGGATGATACCAGGGGTTACAGTTTTGAGACCAGGAGATGCAGAAGAAACTGTACAGGCTTGGAAAATCGCACTTGAAAACAAATCCGGTCCCACTTGCCTGATACTTTCCAGACAGAATCTTTCTGTGTACGAAAAAGAAGATCCGGACTGGGATAATACAATAAAGTGTGGGGCATATATTGTAAAGTACGGGGATGAAAATCCTGATACAGTTATTCTTGCCACAGGATCGGAGGTTTCCCTTGCACTGGAGGCTTCAGCCTTGGTTCCGCAAAAAAAAGTCAGGGTTGTATCTGTCCTTTCAAGGGAGATTTTTGCTTCCCAACCGGAGGAAATAAAATCCACATTCATACCAAAAGGAGCAAAGGTTGTTTCTGCAGAGGCAGGAATAACTCTCGGATGGGAGGCTTTTACAGGTTCCACGGCAAACTGCTTTGGGATAAACCGGTTCGGTATTTCAGCTCCGGGAAAAGTGGTTGCACAGGAACTTGGTTTTACGTCCCAGGCATTGTCAGAACTTTTGTAAAACTACAGGTTTTGTCGGGTTGTTTTAGCTTTGTAGCTGCATTGCCGGAATAACTCGTTAAATCAAGGGACTGCCCGGGATAAAGGGCAGTCCCTGTTTTTTACGGCTTAACACCGCTTGTTATGTCTTTTAATTTTCAGGACAAATCCTGTCTTTACTGTGTAAAATTTTTTTTCTTTTCTGCCGGGTACCGGAAAAATCATTCCCGGTACCTTATCTTAAATTCAAAATTCGGAATATGGTATCATTGTTGAATAGCCATAATATTTATGGGATTTTTAAAATCTACTTAATTGATAATTTGCTGTTTGCCAGGGATTTTCCAAGTTTTGTAAAATCTCCCACAGAATCTTTCATTCCGTTGTTTATTTGTTTTCCTTTTTCAGTTGTCAGAACTATACTTCCTGTCAAAAAGCCGATCAGGGTTCCTATGGCAGTACAGGTAAGTACAAGTGTGTTTTTCAAATTATTGTTCATAAAACACTCCTTCCGAAAAATCAACTTATAATATGATAAATGTTCAACTGCAATTCAACAAAAAAATATTGTTCTTGTAATTTTCTTTAGTGGGAGGAGTTAGCATTCTTTGGAACGGGGCAGGTGCATGGAAGCATATTGGATTTTAAATCTTGATGTGCAGCAGTTATGGTTTTATATTTTTTTAGACAGGCATAAATAGGGACTGTTTACATATTGTAAATTACAACCGTGAAATCCTCCCCATAATCATTTGATAGATAAGAGCAGTTTGTGTTTTTTCGTATAGTAGGGTTTTGCCTTAATAAAAAAAGACCAACCCTTTGATTTGCCAGAATTCCGGGTTGGTCTTTAGTTTGAAAACTTGCCAGACAAAGAAAACTACAGTTTGAATCTTCCTGTTATTTCCTGAAGGGTGCCTATTGCGTTTTTGTTTATTTCTGAATTTTTAGAAATTTCTGCTACAGAACTGTCAATGGCATTTGCCGCAACTGCGATTGCCGATGATTTATCCGCGACCTGGCGTGAAATATTTGCCAATCTTTCCATTTCATTCAAAATAGTTTTTGTTCCGGAATTCATTTCCATTGAACCGTCACGAATCTGGACTGTTACATCCTGTATGTTTCCTAATGCTTCCAAAACCTGTTTGCTTCCTTCATTTTGTTCCGTCATTGACAATGTTATCTCTTTAATAAGTCCGGTAATTGAATCAATCTGGGAAACAACTTCATCAAAAGATTTATCTGCCTCTGATGTAGCTTTAACAATATCCTGAATTGAAGAAACAGCTCCGTTAAGCTCGGCAGTAATGGCTTTGGACTGGGAAGCGGAATCTTCGGCAAGTTTTCTTATTTCGTCTGCTACAACAGAAAATCCTTTTCCGATTTCCCCTGCATGAGCTGCCTCTATGGCGGCGTTCATAGCAAGAAGATTTGTTTGGCTTGCTATGGAGTTAATGACACTGTTGGCTTCCAGCAGATGCTCTGATTGGGAAGCAAGATTATTGACCAAATCCTGTACGTTGCTTATGCTGGATTTTCCGGAGGAAGAAGCGTTCCTCAGGTTATCAAAGTTGTCTGACGCCTTTGTCAAATTTGAGGATATAGAATTAATATTTGACACCATTTGTTGTACCGCAGCTGAGGATTCTGTAACCGCCGAAGACTGGTTTTCAATCTGGCCTGTCAAACTTTCGATGTTTTTTGTTATCTCAGTTATTGTGGCCGAAGTTTCTGTTACAGATGCACTCTGCTCCTCCACAGCAGCATTCATGTCGGAAATGCTATCCACAATAGAGCTTACATCCTTCTGGATACTTGTTGAATTATCCTCCAGTATAATCGCAATATCTGACATTGAATTTGAACTTGTACTTACCTTTTGAATCATTCCGTGCAGTGTATCCATAAATTTATTAAACGATTTTCCTGTATTTGCTATTTCGTCCTTTCCACTGACTGCAATATGTGCTGTAAGGTCTCCGCCACCTTTTGCAATATCATTTAATGTATGTTCAGTAATGACGAGAGGCCGGGAAATAATACTGCTGAGAATAAAAATCGATACAAATAAAATTAAAGCAACCGCCACTGTTGTTATTGCCGAAGTTACAAGTATTGCATTAGTTGAGGCAAGAAGGTAATCTTGGGGAACTAAAAGGTATAAAGTGAATGGCGTTCCATCAATAATTTGTTTTGTCATAAAGAATTTTTTTCCGTCTTTTTCAAAAGAAATCATTGATGTTTTAGTCTTATCAAGCGTTGAAAAAGCTTCGATTGTTGCAGGATTCAAAGTGTTGACATCTACAAACTCTGCAGAATCCAATGTCTTGTCATTATACACCTTATTGGTCTCATCGTACATTAAGTGGCTTACAACCTGCCCGGCAGATGAAATCATAAGAAGGTGAGCCTCGGTTCCAAATACTTCCTCAAAATCACTTACGAGTGATGTGTATTGTCTTTGCAGCTCTATTGCAGTCTGGGTAACATTTACAATGCCAACAGCTTTTCCGTTCTTTACTACTGCAGCACTGGATACGATATTCTTTGTGGTCTGACCACGCAATACATAGGCATCTGTTACAAAAGTTCTTTGCTGTCCTGTTGTATTATTCGTTACAAGTTCAATAAAATAATCCCGGTCTGTTAATACTATTGGTGCTGCATTGGGATCTGCATCATTTGCAGTTCTCCGTCCACCTTGTGCCGGGTTCCCGTCAGAGTTTGACTCGTAGACATAACCGTTACTATCAGCAAGGCTCATCATATGTACTGTTGGATTTGCATTGATAAAACCGGTAAAGTTTCCTTTAGTTCTTTGCCACTCCATATCCTTTACTCCCTGAAGCTGGCTGGCACTAAGAGCAACACTTTTGGCAGTTGAAAAGAATGCACTTATTCCTTCCCCGACACGCCCGGAGTATTCTGAAAGCAGATTCTGGGCTTGCTTGGTTCCGTTTGAAAGCGACATAGAGATTATAATCCAAGTTCCTATCAGAAAAGGCAATAAGGCAGAAATCAATGATGCCGTTGTAATTTTCCATTTTAACTTCATCTCAGACTCCTCTAGAATTATAAAATATCAGAACACTGAAATTATTCTATCACAAATTTTTATAGTTGGGTAAAAAATGATGTAAGTTGATATTATTTTTTTTTAAGATTTTTTGTTTAACAAATGTTCAATGTTTAAATACTCAATTATTAAAACACTTTTGTAGTTTTAAAATAAATGTAATAGATGTTTTTTTAAAACTAAATATTTTTGGAATATTAAATAAAATTATCAAATAAAAGAAAACTTAAATCCAAAATGTTATATTACAAGCGGAAGAAAAATCAGTCGGACTGATATAAACATTAAAATCAGAGATAGTGTACAATAGGCGAATATAATAAAAATCAATTGTTAAGTTTAGAGGTGAATTTTAAATGAAAAATCTCGGAACAGTAATGCTTGAAACAGAAAGGCTGATACTTCGTAAAACAAGGCAGAATGACGCTGAGCCAATGTTTAAAAACTGGGCAAATGATGAGAGAGTAACCAAATATTTGACTTGGGCACCCTATGAAAGCGTTGAACAGCTGGAAACTACATACCACAAATTTTTGCTGGAAAACAAAGACAAGCCTGATTTTTATGACTGGAAAATAGAGCTAAAAGAAATCGGCGAGCCCATAGGCTCTATCGGCGTGGTACAGCTCAGAGAAGATGTTGAATCCACCGTAATCGGATATTGTCTTGGATATAATTGGTGGCACAAGGGAATAATGAGCGAAGCTTTTAAAGAAATAATAAGGTTTCTTTTTGAAGATGTAGGCTTAAACCGCATTGAATCCTATCATGACTCCCGCAATCCTCACTCAGGCGATGTGATGAAAAAATGCGGATTGGTGTATGAAGGAACCGCAAGACAGGCGGGTAAAAATATGCAGGGCATTTGCGATAATGTGCATTATGCAATACTTAAAGGTGATTATTTTGCAAAGCCTAAAAGAATTGGCTTTGGCAGTTAAACGGTTTGCAAACTTTTGACGGCCTGTTCCCGCCTTATATTAACCCCTGCCATTTACACAGATTTTATGACAGGGGCTGGAGAGGGCAACATCAAAGTTGCCAGTCTTAAAAAGTCCTGCTTTATACCCGGTAATCCAGGAAAAAAGTCCGGGAATTCGTCCTTACCAAACTGCCTTATTCAGTTTCTCCCGAATTTTCAGGCTTTCTTCTCTTGTACCTTTTATAAAACTGTTGTCTTCCACCTTTCCTAAAACTGCATCCCTTTCTTCCGGATTCCTGTAGGTGATTCCCCGGAATTTATTGGTGTAGTCCTTTTTCTTTGTTTTATAAACCTGTTCTTCTATGTAATTCCTTATTTCCCCTACTTTGGTTTTAAATGAATCCCAAGTGTTTTTCTCCAGGTCGGAACCACCGTTAAGGTAAACAAGAACATTGAGTGCGTTTACGGCTTTTTCAAAAGGGTACTGGGTTTCCCATTCTTTGTAAATTTTATGAATCTCGTCCCAGGTTTTGAATTTATCTTCGCCTATCTCTTTTCTTAGCCGGTCCACCTCTGCAGAAGGAACGAGCTGTCCCCCCATGTTTACCCAGTCCCCGTTTGATTTCCCTGTGTTTTCCTTTACAAATTCACCGACAGGAATATTCCCCTTGCAGTAATCACATAGGGTGGTTACCCCGTAGTAGGTAAGCATCTGCAGGTATGCTTTCCGGGATTCCGGGATTTTGAGGATTTTTACACTTTGTTTACTGTGTTCGATAAAATTACAGTAAAGCCCGCCCCTGACAAATTCCATAAAATCCGGGTAGGAATCCGGGGAGTCCAGGATTTTTCTACCCAAGGCTTTAAGTTTTTCCGGAATATTCCAGGGGTCAAAGTCTTGCAGAGCCTGGCTGTCACCCTTTTTTTCAAGATAGTAAGCCCCCGTAAGGCCTTCCAAAATATCAAGGGCTTTTATAATTTCCTGTACTGTGTCCGGAGCCAGGTATGCAGTTTCTATAAACTGTTCCTTATGAACCCGTTTGTCCCGCACCGAAAATTTCCATGAATTACGCTCAAGGGCATACATATTGTACATCCAATAATAAGCCGGCATAACTTCCCTTTGGTGGGTTGAAGTATTGTCGATAAGCATTGCAAAAGGAAAGGGTACATAAAGCTCCGCAGGATAGTTTCCCTTTGTAATCAAAAGGTGGCTTGCAAATTTGCAGTTGTGTTTAAGGGTGCTGGAAAGTCCCGGCCAAAACCCTCTTCCTGCAATAATTTCACCGTCATTTCCACGGCTGTTGTGATTTGAGCCTACAGTTGCCCCTGCCGCCATGTTTGACTGCCCCATAATCATCGTTGCAATAAGGAAAGAATTATTGTGGTGCTGTTCGTGATAGGGAAATACCAGGTTGTTCAGTACCTCGCAACAGGAAATTGTTGAGTTGTCCCCCAGAATTGAATGAATCAGTCTTGCCCCGTATTTTAAGGAGCTGTTGTTGCCCATTACAAACCTGATAGCCTTGCAACCGTAAAAAATCCTGCATCCGTAACCTATAATTCCGTTTACAAGTTCCACCCCTTCACCAATCTGGGTCATTTCGGTTTCATCTGATTTAATTGTAAGGTTTTTCAGTTTGTTTGCACCTTTTATGTAGCAGGAATTTCCTATTTTTGTGTCTTTTATTACACCGCAGCCTTTAATAACAGAATTACTGCCTATGGTACCGTACCAGCCTCTTCTTGTATCAAAGCTGTTTTGGGTTATTTTTAAAAGATTATCCGTGAGTTTTTTATCGTCACGGTAAATTGCCCAAAGGTAGGCATCTCCTGTTGTCATGGTTTCAAAAGGAAGAACCTGCCTTCCTCCGGCTTCGTTAATCGGCTCAATCCAGATTCTGACGCTTTCTTCCTCTCCCTCTTTTACGATACCGTTACCGAATTTGCTGTGGTTGGTTGTTTCCATTTCGTTAATGGAGCTGAGGATAACATAATCACCGATTATGTAGTGGCTTATGTATCTGCAATTATGGATTGCACAATGGCTGCCTATATCGCAGGAAATTATCCTGCTGAATGAAATTCCCTCCGGGAGGGTAAAATCGTGGTATTTTAACAGGTTGCTGCTTGTTGCACCGATTCTTACCAGACCGTGAAAAAAAGAATCGGAAATAAGTTCAGGATTAAAGGGGTCTTCTACTTTTATAAGATTCCAGTTTGAACACCGGTTCCGGTTTTTTTCAAGAATTCCTATTTCGTTTTGTGTAAGGTTCCGCCATTTACGGAGGGGATTATCCCCCTGGGTATTTCTAAGGTAGAATTCATCCCTTCCCTCAGGAAGGTATGAACCGCTTATAAAGTCTAAGCCGTAAGTTTCTGCCGGCAGTATTTTTATCTCACTCATTCCGAAAGTATAATTTTTTTCTTTTTCAAAAGCAATAAAAAAGTTGAATTTTAAACAATTATACGAAAAAGCGTTTGTTCCGGAGCTTTCCCATGAATCTTGTGGTATAATTACAGACAGTGTATTAACAGCTTGTTTTTCAGGAGGTTTTGATGAGTACCCATATAGGAGCTTTAAAAGGTGATGTTGCAGATGTTGTTCTCTTGCCAGGTGATCCTCTCAGGGCAAAGTTTATTGCCGAAAATTTTTTGGAGTCCCCGGTCTGCTACAATGAGGTAAGGGGAATGTTTGGTTTTACCGGAATATACAAGGGAAAAAGGGTTTCAGTTCAGGGGACAGGAATGGGACAGCCCTCTTTTTCGATTTATGCCAATGAGTTGTTTACTGAATACGGAGTAAAAACCGCAATCCGGGTAGGAACTTGTGGTGCTGTTTCGCCGGAAGTAAAACTGGGGGAAGTCATTCTTGCCATAGGTGCTTCCACGGATTCTGCCATAAACAAAAGAAGATTCCGGGGAATGAATTTTGCCCCTACCTGCAATTTCGAAGTCCTGAAAAAGGCTTATGAAGTTTCTGCCTCAATGGGAATCAGTTGCCGGGTGGGAACTGTGGTTTCTTCCGACTTGTTTTATGATGATGACAATAACTGGAAACTCTGGGCTTCTTACGGGGCTTTGGGTATAGAAATGGAGACAGCGGAGCTTTATACCCTGGCTGCAAAATACGGAAGAAAGGCCCTGGGTATTCTGACCGTTTCTGATAACATTGCTACAGGGGAGGCAACCTCTGCCAAAGAACGGGAACAAACTTTTACAAACATGATGAAGATTGCCCTGGATACAGCAGTGTCCTTCTGATTTTATCCCGGCAGGAGAGGAAGCCACTTAAAAAAACTGAAGATACGGTTTACTGTTCATATCCTGTGCAGGGGTGGCTTAAAGTATCGAAACCTGCACATGATATGGAATTTGCTTCAGTATATTTGCAGTTTGAATTTCAAAAATATCTTGCCTTTATCTTAAAGCTAAGTTCCTTTCCAAGACCGGAATGCTCTATGGAATAGAATGTTGTTGCTTTCTTGTCTTCCTTGATTTCCAGCAATGCAAACCCCGGTTCGTCCCCTCCCCTGGGGAGGGAAATGCTTCCCGGGTTTATCAAAATTATTCCCCCTTGTTCCTGGTAATACTGTTTATGGGTATGCCCGAATATGCCAATTGTACAGCTTTCTGTTTCCATGATTTTATATAAATCTTCGGTTCCGTAAGAAACATGGTGTTTATGACCGTGGGTTATTAGGAAATTTATTCCTGCAATTTTAATTTTTTTTACGATGGGTAAACTTATGAAAACCGTTTCTCCGGTTTGTGGTTTTTTCAACTTGTAATTTGAATCATCCCCGTTACCCTGGACTATTATGAACAGATCCGGCAGATCTGGGGAGTTTTTATCAAAAGCCTTCTGTACAAACTGTATAAAATCAGCCGCACAGTCTCCTGAGAAAATCACCCCATCCACTTCCGGGGTAAAGCGGGTTATAATTTCTTCTATGTAGTCCGTTGCTCCGTGGGTATCTGAAATCAGCAGTAGGGAACAGGATTCTTTTTTAGATATTGAGCCAAGTTTGCCCTCTGTTTCAAGAATCCCTTTTTCGGGAGAAAAAAAATCTCTCATATCTGTTTCTAGTGCCCGGTTGGTGTTTGGGATGGCTTTATTACAAAATGGTTTTGGGATTTTAGTCCTGTATCGGGGTCTGTGTAATGGCTGATTTCCCAGTTTTCGGTTCCGGGGACCTTTTCCCTGAGTTTTAAAAAGGTTTCTACAGGCAAAAAGGCTCCGGCGGCCGTTTTTGGGGTTGCACCGGAAATTCCCTGATATTCCTGGGATTCCTTTACAAAAGCCCCTGATTGTTCAAGAATTGCAGCTTCTGTTAACAACTTGATTCCGCTGACAAGGTTCTCCTCGTCAATAGGTTTTGTTTCGGCATCTTCCGATGACTCTATGCTGGTGTTTACGGCAAAGCTCAAAACATTCTTGCACCAGGCTTCCATTGCAAGTATGTCCTCTGTGGGCATTAGACAGTAGAAAGTTATTTCGGGATTTGATTCCTTAATTTGTGCTATGTACCGGTCCGTTCTTGCCGGAGGATCAATCAAAATTACAGTGGAAAGATATTTGTCGTTTGCAAGTTCAGTCAGGTCACTGATTCTTGCTATTCCGTGTCTTGTAAAATCTTCAGGATAAGAGGCATATCTGAAACTTAGGGCCGGCAATACATATTTTTCCATAAAGCCGTCTTCCAATCTTTCTATTTCGGGTATTTTCTCCGGGCTTTGTTGCGTCAGACCATAGGCAGACACAAACATGTAATTTTTGAGAGATTCCAATATAAATCCTGAATCTCCCCCCGTAAGGGACGTATTGAATACAACGGCAATCCGCTGTCTTTCATGGTCTGTACTGTCATTTGCAGAGATGTCTTCTTCCTTTTGATTGTTTAAGGAACAGCTGCCAAAAAGTATTAGCAGTGATATTGCAAGGCACATTAAAATCTTTTTTCTCAGCTTAGTCTTTGTATACATGGTGTCAGATTATACCATTTCAAACAAAAAGGAAACAACAAACAGCATTTTATTCCGGAAAATTTGACTTATATCTTGAAAAAAAAGCAAATTCTGCTATTCTTCCTTAATATGGAAGTTGCAGGAAAGATTCTAAGTATTTTAGGCAGTTTGGGAATCCTATTATATGGTATGAAGATTCTCAGTGAGGGAATCCAGAAAAGTGCGGGGGAAAGTCTCCATAAGATTCTGGGTTTTATGACCGGAAACCGTTTTTCTGCCGTTTTTACCGGATTGCTTGTCACTGCAATTATCCAGTCTTCCGGTGCAACCACTGTAATGGTAGTTTCATTTGTTAATGCCGGGATTATGACATTGACCCAGGCTATTGGTGTTATTTTCGGAGCCAATATAGGAACAACTGTTACAGCCTGGATTGTTTCCTTAATAGGTTTTTCCTTTGACATTGCCTCCTTTGCCATTCCGGTGTTCGGGTTGGGTTTTTTTATGACCTGCTTCCAAAAATGGGACAAGAAAGATTTAGGCGAAGCCCTTATGGGGTTTGGGCTTTTGTTTATCGGGTTGGGGCAACTTACCAATTCAATGCCGAGTTTTGACGAGAATTCCATGACCTTTATGTCTGTCTTTACGGACCGGGGAATTCTTGGGCTTTTTGCCGGTCTTTTTGCCGGAATGGCTGTAACGGTGCTGCTTCATTCTTCCAGTGCTTCTACTGCCATTATTCTTACCCTTTCCTACAAGGGAATTTTAACCTGGGAGCTTGCAGCGGCTATGGTTTTGGGCAGCAATATTGGTTCCACAATAGATGCAATTCTCGCTGCTGTTGGTACAAAGGTAAATGCACGGCGTGCGGCCCTGGTTCATGTTTTGTTTAATGTGCTGGGGTCCCTTATTGCCCTGTGTTTTTTTAAACCTTTTTTGTTTTTGGTGGATGTCATCGTTCCGGGAACAGTACAGGAAAATATAACAGCCCATATTGCAACCCTCCATACCCTGTTTAATGTAATCAATACATTGATATTCCTTCCTTTTGTTAATCAGATAGCGGCTTTGGTTACCAGGCTTGTGAAACCGAAAGAAGGGGAGACTCCGGATGTTTACAGGCTGGATATTGTATCTTCCGGAATGAAGGATGCTACGGAGCTTTACATTATCAGAGGGGCAAAGGAAATCGGTAAAATGTCGGAACTGGTCTTTAAAATGTTTGATGTTTTTACACAATGCCTGGAAAACCGGACTTCAAGCGTTATTAACTCCGGCCTGGAAAAAACCAGAAGTGCCGAAGATTATGCAGACCAGATGCAGGAAGTACTTTCCGATTTTTTTGTAAAATGCTCCAGAAATCCGCTGAGCCAAAAATCCCAGGTTCATGTTACGCAGATGATACACATTGTGGATGATTTGGAAAATATGAGTGATGAATGTAATTGCCTTGTCCTCCTCCTAAAGAAAAGCATTGATAAAAAGATGAAGTTTGAGAAAAACGATTTGGAATGTCTTGAACCTTATGTGGAATTGGTTCAGAATTTCCTGAATTTTATAAAAGAACACATTGACAGCCATATTACGGAAGAAGAACTTTCCGTTGCCCGTGAACTTGAAGACAAAATCGATGGGTTTAGAAAAAATCTAAAACGGATTGCCCGGAAACGCCTGGAACAGGGGGCCGATGTTAAGTCCGAACTTTTGTTTATAGATTTGGTGCGGCATATTGAAAAAATCGGGGACTATGCTTTTAGTATTTCCGGGGCTTTGTCAATGATGAAGTAAAAAATCCCTTTTTTATGCTTTCAGCAATTTATGTTATATGTTAATATAGGCTTCTATGGCGGAAGAAAAAATTAACGGCTTGCCCGGTCAGGATGACCGGAAAAAAACAGACAATTTTGTTCATCTTCATGTTCATTCTGATTATTCCCTGTTAGACGGGGCTTCCAAAGTATCAACCCTGGTAGAAAAAGCAAAGGCTTTGGGAATGACAGCCCTTGCCCTTACCGACCACGGAAACATGTTCGGGGTTGTTAATTTTTATGACACCTGCCTTAATAACGGCATTAAGCCAATAATCGGCTGCGAAGTTTATGTGGCAAATGGGAGCCGCTTTGATAAAGGAACCTCCAAAACCGAAAACAAGTATTTTCATCTGATTCTTCTTGCAAAAAATGTTGAGGGATATAAAAATCTCTGCTGGCTTACCTCCCTTGCTTATACTGAAGGAATGTATTACCGCCCCAGAATTGACGAAGAATTGCTTCAGAAATATTCCGGGGGCCTGGTCTGCCTGTCTGCCTGCCTTGCAGGGGAATTGCCCCGCCTTCTTTTGGCTGGAAAAGAAGAAGAAGCAGAGGATTTGGTTCGACGTTACCAGGGATATTTCGGCAGGGAAAATTATTTTATTGAGCTTCAGGACCATGGGATTGAAGAACAAAAACAGGTTTCCCCTCTTCTTATAAACCTTGCCCGGAGACTCGGAGTTCCCATGGTTGTGACAAACGATATCCATTATGCCAATGCGGACGATGCCTTTGCCCAGGATGTTCTCCTTTGTATCGGAACTAAAAAACTTTTAAGTGACAGTGACCGGTTTAAATTCCAGTCGGATCAGTTTTACATGAAAACAGGGGAAGAAATGGCAGCCCTTTTCCCTGAATATCCGGAAATGATTACCAATACAGCCAGAATCGCAGAAATGTGCAATTCCAAGATTCCTTACTTTAGTGTAAAGGAATTAAAAGACTGCCTCCCTGTGTACGAAATCCCGGAAGAATTCAGCACCCAGGACGATTATGTCCGGCATATTGTTTACAAGGGGCTGGAATTCCGTTACGGAAAGATAACGGATGAAATAAAAGAAAGGGCTGAATACGAGCTGGGGATTATTTTCCAGATGGGATTTTCAGGATATTTCTTAATCGTCTGGGACTTTATAAACTGGTCAAAAAACAACGGAATCCCTATAGGCCCGGGGCGTGGTTCCGGGGCAGGTTCCCTTGTGGCCTATGCCATGAGGATAACCGATATTGACCCCCTGAGGTACAGCCTGATTTTTGAAAGATTCCTAAATCCTGAACGAATCAGTATGCCGGATTTTGATGTTGATATGTGCTTCGAAGGCCGGCAGGATGTAATCCAGTATACACGGGACAAGTACGGCGATGAACAGGTGGGGCATATTGCCACTTTTGGAACATTAAAGGCAAAGGCTGTTATCGCCGATGTGGGACGTGTTTTGGGAATACCACTGGAAGAAGTAAACCTTCTTAAAAAATGTATCCCCGAAGAGCCTAAATTCCATCTTAAAGATGCTTTTTCTCCTCCTACAGATGATAAACCTAACAACGGCCAGCTGATTCCTTATATGGACAACCCCAGATACAAGCAGCTTTTTGAAATCTGCTTTAAACTGGAAGACATTAACAGGAATACTTCCCTCCATGCCTCTGGAATAGTGATAGGCCGTTCAGCCCTTCCAAACTGGGCACCGGTTTTTAAAGACTCCAAAACAGGAAAGGTGGCTGTACAATATACAAAGGACGAAATTGAAAAGTGTGGCCTTGTAAAAATGGATTACCTTGGGCTTAAAACCCTGACACTTATAAAATATGCGGAAAGAATTATCAGAAAAAGGCCGGAATTCCTTAATTTTACAACAGAAAAAATTTCCGATACTGATTCTGAAACTTTTGATTTGTTCTGTGCCGGAAACAGTTCTGCTGTTTTCCAGTTTGAAAGTCCCGGAATGCAGAAAATCCTTAAACAGGCCCAACCCAGGAAAATTGAAGAGCTTGTAGCTTTGAATGCCCTGTACCGTCCAGGGCCGATGGAATATATTCCCCAATACATCAACGGGAAATGGGATTCTTCAACAATCCATTATCCTGATCCCTGTCTGGAAAATATTCTAAAAGAAACCTACGGGGTTATGGTTTATCAGGAACAGGTAATGCAGGTTGCCCAAAGAATTGCCGGTTTTACCCTTGGTGGAGCGGATATGTTGCGGCGTGCCATGGGAAAAAAGAAAAAAGAAGTTCTTATGGCAAAAAAGGGTGAATTTATAGATGGGGCTGTAAAAAACGGCTTTACAAAAGAACACGCAGACGAAATTTTTGAGATAATGGTTCCCTTTGCCGGATACGGTTTTAACAAAAGCCATGCGGCGGCTTATTCTGTTGTAGCTTACAGGACAGCTTATTTAAAAGCCCATTTTCCGGCGGAGTTTATTGCCGCCAACCTTACAAACGAAATAACTTCTACAGATAAACTTCCCGTTTATATTGCAGAAGGCCGAAGAATGGGCCTTACCATAAATCCGCCGGATATAAATAAATCCTCCGAAGTTTTTGATGTTGTAGACGGAAATATCGTATTCGGGCTTTTGGGTATAAAGGGATTGGGTGATAATGCCGCCCATGAAATTGTTTCTGAAAGGGAAAAAAACGGGCCGTACAAGACCTTTATGGATTTTCTCGAAAGAGTGGATTTGCATATTGTAAATAAACGGGCAATGGAAGTTTTGATTCAGGCCGGGGCCTTTGACCAGCTTGATAAAAACCGTAATACCCTGGCAGGCAATTACCAGGCAGCCATTGAATATGTTCAAAAAATAAAAGATGACAGGAAATTTGGCAGTGTAAGTCTTTTTGGAGCCGTGGGTGAAAAGGAATATGTGGATTTTGAATATGAAGAATTCCCTGATTCTTCTTTTTCCCAAAAACTGGAGGACGAAAAAAATCTCCTCGGGTTTTATGTAAGCGGGCATCCTCTTGATATGTTTAAAACCCAGTGGGAAGATTCTGCCACAAAAATCTTTGATTTGGAAAATGCCACTCCGGGAAATGAATATGTAATAATTGGTTTGCTCAGCACCTTTAGAAGTTTTTTTACCAAGGCAGGAAAGGAAATGGCTTCAGGCGTAATGGAAGATTATACCGGAAGTATTGAGGTGGTTTTTTTTCCTAAGACTTGGAAGGCAATAAAGGAAAAGAGTCTTTTACTCCATCAGGACCAGATTTACGGTTTTAGGGGAAAAGTGGATAAAAAGGACGGGCGGATTCAATTTATTGTGGATTCCCAAGTGGATATGCAGGATGTGAAGAAAAGGAAAAAAAATCAAGTGCATATAAGCCTGGTGGAAAGCGGGATAAACCATAATTCAATAACAAAACTGAGGAATTTTCTATTTGATTCTACAGGGCCATGTGCAGTATATTTTCACATAGATACTGCAGAAGATGGTTCTTTTATAGTGATGGGATCCCATTCACTGTCCGTTCCCAATACGGAGGATTTTGTGGAACAGGTTTCTGCCATGCCTGCCGTGGACAGAGTCTGGCTTGAATAGTCCGGTTCCATAAACCACTTTTGCCGGATTTGTGTCTGATTATGTTTCCCCGGAGGGTTTATGCTTAGCGACTTCTTTATTTTTCTTGCCCAATGTGTTTCACTGTATTCCACTTTGTGCCTGATAAGGATTATTCTATCCTGGTTTCCCGGGGTTTTGTACAGTCCCGTAGGGATGTTTTTTTCTACAGTTTGTGACCCTTTCTTAAACCTTTTCAGGAGATTCCGGATTTTTAAAAATTCCCCGGTGGATTTTTCACCAATATTTGCTTTTGCAGCCCTGTCAATCCTTCAGACCGTCCTTTCGGCATTGGGAACTCCCAATGTGAGAATCACCCTTGGGGGCGTGCTTTACCTCATAATTGGCATGATCTGGTCGGTTGTAAGATTTTTTATAAATATACTTCTTGTTATTTTTATTGTAAGGCTTATAGTCAATCTGATGAGAAAGGATGTCGGTAAGCAGTAAAATATAATTCCCCATAAAAAAGGTTTCCAACCATCTGTTATAATGAAATTGCAACATACCAAAAAACAGGAGGAAAGAAACCTATGGAAACTATACCACGAAAGGAGAGAAAAGAAAAC
>JADIMM010000077.1 GCA_017694795.1 Candidatus Gallitreponema excrementavium | reverse complement strand
GTTTTCTTTTCTCTCCTTTCGTGGTATAGTTTCCATAGGTTTCTTTCCTCCTGTTTTTTGGTATGTTGCAATTTCATTATAACAGATGGTTGGAAACCTTTTTTATGGGGAATTATATTTTACTGCTTACCTTATTTTGAGATTTTTAACTTTTTTCTTGCGGTTTTTTGATAAGCAGGGTATCATATTTATATGAGAGTTTCGGACTTTATTAAATCACTATTTACTACAAAGAAGTTTTTCATACTTCTGTTGGTTGTTGTTTTGCTCGGAATTTCTGTTCCTATTCTAGGTATCCCGGTAAAGTATGTTATTTTTGCCATTCTTGGTATATTTATTCTGGCTCTCCTTATTGTCCTGTTTTCTCCTTCGGAATCTTCCGGTTCTGGATCTGGAGGTAAGGTTTCAACCGGAGAAGCTCCTGAAGCTGTAAAAACTTCACATGAAAAAAGTGAACCTAATCCTGTTGTCCAGGAAGATTCGGACATTGCGGACCTCTCGTACATGAAGGATTTGTCTCTGGTTCTTTACAGAATAAATTTTACTGATGAAGATTTAAAGAAAGATATTCTGAAATATAAATTCTTCTTGGACAAATACCTTAATTCACTTTCAGATGATGACGTCATAGATTCAAATCTGGCTAATTCCCTTAAAGCCCTGGCTGCTTTGTGTAACGTTTACATTGAATCTGAAAACAAGGTTTCTGAAAGCAAACAGTTTGGTGAAGAGGTTCCTGACTTTGTAACACAGACTCTACGGGAAACATTGGAAAAAATAAAGGTTCAGTTACAAAAAAATATAGAAGAGATTACAGCTTTTTCTTCTACAAAAACTTGATTTTGGGTGTAATCTTGAACAGGTTTTTTTATTACATATTGTTTTTACTCTCGCTGTTTTTAATGGCTTTTACCCCCTTGGCTGCTTTGGATGCGGATCTGCAGAAGGTAGACAGCCGTATCATTTTTGATGATGACTGTGCTTCTGCAACTGTAATCCAGTATGTTTACTGGTCAGTCAGCGACGGTGAAATGCATGGTTTTTATTTTACAGGGGTTGACGGGGATTTTAGTTTTAATCCGGATGAATGTGTTTTCAGAACTGAAAACGAAGAAATACCCCTCGAATTAAAAAGAATCAATTCCTCAAAATATGATGTTGTACTTTCAGGTAACCGGAGTTTTTCCGGCAATGGTCTTTTTATACTGAATTATAACGTGGATTTTCTTGGTTCAGGTTTTACAGGACTTTCACAAAATCCTGTGGCAGAAACAGGAACAGAAATGAAAAAAACAAGTGAGCTTTTTTACTTTGATTGGGCTCTTCCTGCATGGGATCAATCCATGGAATCCAGAACTACAGAGGTAATCCTTCCTGTTGAAGTACCGGCTTCATATGGTAATTCCGGCAACAGTACTGATTCGTTTATGAAAAAAACAGGTTTTTTTACCGAAGAACGGATTTCCCTTGAAAATAAGATTGACTGGTATACAGTATCCGGAATAGATGGAATAAACCGCCTTTGTATCAGGTTTTTTCAGGAAAATATCCCGCCTGACAAATCCCATGAATTAAAATTTTATCTTTATCCCGACCAATTGGGTATTGATATTACAGAATATAATTTGACCTACAATGAAAGTATTCCGGCAAAGGCTGGGGAAAGCAGGACGACTTTTATTGCTTTTGTAATTGTCTTTGTTATCATCATTGCAGCTTTGGTTTTGTATTTCATTAAATTAAGGAAATTCCGTTTTTATTCTGAAAGGCTTGAAAATTATTATTGGGCAGGTGACTCCTGGGAACCTCCTGTTATTTCCTGTGGTACCAATTTTAAGAAAGGAAAGATTGCTGAAAATCTTAATCCTGTTGAAATTCTCCTTTTGCTTGGGGTAGAATTGCGGCAGGTTCTTGCTGTTTTGCTCGAAGGGTTGGAGGACAGGGCGGTAATCAAAGTATTGGAAAAAAATCCGGTAAAAATAAAAGTCCTTTCGGCAGAAAACAACGATTTGATTTCTGAAAAGTTTTTAGGCTGTTTTAATCTTGACGGGCTTTTAATGAGCGGGCTTTTGGCGGATTTTTTTGAACATGAAATTAAAACCCTTCAGGAAAAAGTCTGGGATTGTGATTTGGAGGCTACAAAAAAGTTTTACAGGGAAAAGTTGTCGGCAGATTTTAAAAACATTGACGGTGAAAAAAGGACAAATCTTCATAACAACTATAACTGGTTTTGGTATCCTTATATGGGCTATTCACGTCATCATCATGGAAGATATGAAGACATAAAAGTTCCTGAAATATATGATGGAAGTTACAGCACTTTTTTATCTTCAGGGTCCTGTTTTAACGGTTGTTTTGGTGGTGAAGGCAGGCAATCTTGTTATTCAGCATGTCACTCGGCCTGTCATTCGGCTTGCCACAGTGCCTGTCATTCAGCCTGCCACAGTGCCTGTCATTCAGCCTGTGTTTCCGGGAGAGCCCATTGAGTTATTTTTTTCCCGGCAGAAAGAATAAAACAGAAAATTTCTTTACTTTTAGTGAATTATCAAAAAAAAACTGTGTGGATTTTCCCCGTTTCTTTAAGACTTTTTGGAAAAAGGCATCGAACTACATCTATACAAGAAAAGAAGATAATATTCTTATTCTTCCTCCAAACCGTATATACAAAATAAATGATTCGGGCATAAGAACCATTGAATTCCTTAAGGGAAGAAACAGTCTGAAAAAATTAAAATTTAAAAATGAAGAAAGATTTTTTTCTTTAATTAATTTTCTGAAAACTTTAATGTTTTATTACGATTATGAAAACAACTCAAAATATTATGGAGATTTTCCTGTTCTGGAAACGGTCCCTTTTGACTTTAATTTTAACCGGCTTCCGGTTTTAGGTGAAATTGCAGTTACATACCGCTGTAACAATAAATGTCTCTTTTGTTATGCCGGATGCAATAACAGTGCAGGTTCAGGGACTGCAAAAAGGCTTGAAATGGTTGATTACAGTACTGGTGATTTAAAAAAAATTATAAAGGTTTTTAAAGAAGAAGCAAAAATCCCGTTTTTTAGTTTTACCGGCGGAGAACCTCTGTTAAGAAAAGACTTGAATGAACTTATTTCATATAGTGTAAAAAACGGTCTTATTGTCAATCTTGTTACAAACGGCACCCTTGCTACAAAAAAATGTGTTGCAGGACTTTATAAGGCCGGATTAAGGACGGCACAGGTCAGTATCGAATCTGCCATTCCGGAGGAACATGATTTTCTTACAGGAAGAAAAGGTGCATTTCATGAAACTCTTGAAGGAATTAAAAATCTGAAATCAGGAGGAATTAGTGTTCAGACTAATACAACGATTAATTCCTTGAACAAAAAATCAGTTTTTAATCTTCCGGATTTTCTTTACACTTTAGGCATAGATACTTTTGCAATGAATATGTATATTCCCTCAGGTACAGGACTTTCCAGAGAGGAACTTTTTATTTCTTATGAAGAAATAGGAAGTATTGTTGATGAAATCAAAAAAAAGGCACAAAAACTGGGAATGACTTTTTACTGGTACAGCCCAACCCCCTATTGTATTTACAATCCTATTTCCAGCGGGCTGGGAAATAAATCCTGTGCAGCCTTTGATTCCCTGATATCGGTTGCACCAAACGGGGATGTTCTTCCATGTTCGTCTTGGGACGAATCCATGGGAAATCTTTTAAATCAGGATTTCAAGACAATCTGGTTTTCTGCCAGGGGGGATTATTTTAGGAACAAGCACTTTGCTCCCTCAGAATGCAGTGGATGTCAGGCTTTTATTCCCTGCCAGGGAGCCTGCCCTTTATATTGGAAGGTTAAATCATCAACGGTTCTTAATTCATGCAAAAAAGAGGTAGAAAAATGATTAAAAATTTCAGTTCTTACGGGTTGGTTATCCGGTTGGTAATTTCAGCGGTTTTGTATTCTGTTTCCTTTGTATTGTATTATTCCGTTGATTTTACAGCCGGAAGATTTTTGGCATTTGTTACAGCCCTTGCTCCTCTTTTTATACTTTATTTTCCGGGAGTTTCCACCCGGCCGAAAGACAGGGGAGAGGAAAACTGGTGCCCTGTTACAATGAACAAAATAGACAGTATTATTGCAATGAACAGCAGGTTAAAATCTGTTAAGATTCCCTTTTTTTATAACCCATTTGTTATGATTCCTTTTTTATTTTTCCTTTTGTTTTTTTTATTATTTTTATTTTCTTTTTCCGGTATCAGTTTTAATCCGTTCATTTTGATAATACCCGTGACGGCTTTTATACCTTTTTTATTTTACGGATACATAAGAAAGTGGTATCCTGCCCGGCTGATAGATTCAATAAAAATATTTGAACCCGTGTATTCAGCAGTTTTGCCGGAAAACTTTTTATTGGTTCCTTATTTAAGATTTGACAGGGATAAATCAGGTTTGGTGGTTCCCGAAGATGTAAAGTTTATTTATGAACCAAGGCGGGATATTAAAGGGTTCAACTCTGTACAGTTTATATTAACCTGGAATAACGGACCGAAAGGCTCTGTGCCTTATTTGTATGCAGTATTGTTATTTACTGATTCTGATTTGAGGGAAAAAATCATGACCGGTTGTTCCGGTTACATCTGTGAGATACAGAATACTGGGGAAAACGGGGAAATCTTCCCGTTGGTAATCAGGCAGAATACTTCGGGTTCAGGGTATCATACTACAAAAGATGATATTCATTGTCTTGTTTCTTATGTTATAATGCTTTTGAAATCTTTTTCTGTAAATTGATTTTTTTGTTGGGTTTCTATGGATTATTTGTGGATGTTTGGCTCCGGAATCTTATTGGCTTTGGCTAATTTAATTCCAGGGGTTAGCGGCGGGACTATTGCTGTAGTTTGTAAGATTTATGACAAATTACTTGCTGTATTCTCACTTGATTTTAAAAAGATAAAGACTGAATGGAAATCTTATCTTTTTCTTATATTGGGTATGATTATCGGAATTTTCGGGTTAAGTTACCTGATTAAATATCTTTTGGATAATTTTCCTCTTCAGTCTAATTTTTTCTTTTTGGGGATAATATTAGGAAGTATTCCTATGATTTATGATTTAATTATTACTGCAATTACAGAAAGGAATTTCCTTTTTTTACTTGCACCTGCAGTTGGTATTGCCCTTGGTTGCGTGACCGGAGCAATGCTTATCGGCTGGCTTTTAAAGAGATACAGCAGGGAAACCTACGGCGCTATTTTGGGACTTGTTGCCGGAAGCGGAGTAGTGCTTTGTGAGGGATTTAGTTTTACTCCTGCCGGAATAGGTGCATTAATTGTAATGGTGATTGCTGCCTGTATTGCTTTTTTATTTACAAGAAAAGAATAAAATCAAAAGGAGTTTTTATGAAATCGAGGATTCTGTTTGTACTTTCCATTTTATTTTTACCAATATATGTTTTTGCCGTTTCTCCTGATATTAGTACCGGAGATGTAGAATTTGATTTTATTGTTTGTGAAGGCGATTATATAAAAATTGAAGTTATTGCCGACGGTGCTGACTACTCTACAGTTGATTTTGAACTTAATCTTCCAGAAAAAGAATCCCAGTCTTTTGTTTTTAAACAGGGAACAGGTGTTTGGAACGACTATAAAGTTGTAGCCGGGGAAAACCAGTATACGCTCTATTATGACGGAAAAAAAGTTTACACTTCATATTTTTATCCATCCAAGGTAAGGCTGTCAGAGGACAGAGTCTGGCATGATGCAGACTTTTTTTACGGTTTTGGTGAAAACTCTGAAAATACGGCTTTAAATGGAAAATCCTTTACAATATGGAATGAATCCAGACATGGTAATCATGTTTATCTTTACATACCATTTATAGTTACAGATGCCGGGGATTCTGTTTATTACGAAGCTAAAGGAAAAGATGCAATTGTTTTTCAGGATTCCAAAAAAGATTATCAGGAATTCAAAACTTCCCGTAAAAGGATAACTTCATATTACAAGAAATCTGCGGATCTTCCTGCCGCTGTGGCTTCTTTTTATAAGGCCACCATACCGTCCCTTCCTATGCTTCCAAAATGGGCTTTCGGTTTTATTCAGTCCAAGTACGGATATAAAACTCAGGAAGAAGTTGTAAATCTTGTAAACGAATTTGAAAATAAAAAAATACCCTTAAGTGCTGTGGTTCTGGATTTATACTGGTTTAAAAGGATGGGGGATTTAGACTGGAACCTTGAGGCATTTCCCGATCCGGAAAGTCTTGATAATTTTCTTGAAGAAAAACAGGTTAAACTTATTACTATTTCGGAGCCTTTTTATTCTGCCAATTCAAAAAATTTCCGTTCTTTTTCTGACAAGGAATTCCTTGCCTTGGACTCTGAAGGTAATATTGTAACTTGGAATGACTGGTGGTGTCTTGGCGATACCATGGGAGGTGTTATAAATCCGATTCATCCCCAGGCTGAATCAATTCTTGGTAATTTGTATAACAATATGTTGGAATCCGGAATTGACAGTTTTTGGACTGATTTGGGGGAGCCTGAGAATGCACCGGCGGAGGTAACATACAACGGAATAAGTGAACTTGATTTCCACAATTATTTTAACTTTTACTGGTCAAAGAACATTTATAATGGTGTTACAAAATTAAATCCGGACAAGAGGTTCTTTCTTTTATCCAGATCCGGGTTTACAGGGATTTCCCGTTTTGGGGTTTCCGTTTGGTCAGGAGATGTCGGTAATGATTTTAAGGCTTTGCAGCTTCAAATTCCACTTGGTTTAAACAGTGGAATTTCCGGGCTCCCTTACTGGGGATCTGACGTAGGAGGTTTTACTCCCCAGAATCTCAATCCTGAAGTTTTTGTCCGTTGGTACCAGTTCGGGGCTTTTACACCGGTATTCCGTTCACATGGTACAGGTCCTAGGGAGCCATGGGCTTCTACAAAAGAAAATGAAGAAATCATTTCCCGTTTTATAAATTTACGCTATACCATGCTGCCATATATTTATTCTACAGCATGGCAGGCCAGGCAGACCGGATACCCTATTATGAGGCCGGTATTTTATGAAGATGAAAATATTCCCGAAAAATTTTTAGATACGGAATTTATGCTTGGTGATTTTGTTTTTGTTTCCCCGGTTGTGGAAAGTATATCAGAAGAGCCTGTAAAAAAATTCTATCTTCCAAAAGGTAATTGGTATAATCTTTTCAGTATGAAAAAACAAAAAGGTGGGAAAACAATTAAGGAAAAATCAACTCTTGATTCAATACCGGTTTATTTAAAGGAAGGTGCTATTATCCCTGTTGAGAAAGATTCAAAAGATTATCTTGTTGTCATTCCAGGAAAAAATATTTCTTCCTGTTTTGAATTTTATAACGATGACGGGGTAACTAATAATTATTTAAAAGGAGACTATGTTTCAATAAAATATAACCTCAAAGATTTTACTCTTTCATCTGATGATATCAATCCTGGGGACAGGATTGACCTGGTAATTCCTGCTTCCCTTGTAAAAGACAAAAACGGGTGGTCTTACTGTCACAATAATTTGATGATGGTGAAAGAATTCGAATTTAATTCGGAAAGGGCAGTAATTATCCAATAAACAAAGAAGTTTATTGATATTACTTATACCTACCTTAGCGGGCGGCACAGAATAATCTGTGCCGTTTTTTATTACCTTCTCTTTTGTTTTCCAGATTCCTTTTTTTTGTAAAGGGAAGCTGTATTCTGTTCTGACTCACTGTCAATATGGATGTGCGGTAAATCCCGGTTTTTCTTTGTTATTCTTATTGCCCTTTCAGCATCTTTTGCTGAAATTGTAACAAGCGAAAAGTTCTCTGTTGTTACAATATCATCTACAAATCTTTGTGGAATGTTCAGCAGTTTTGCAAAAAAATCTGCAACTTCTTTTTTGCCACAGTTATCCCTCTTTCCGAGGGAAACAAACAGACGGGTTTTCCCGGGTGCAGGGGATGTTTTTCTTCCGGAAACTCTTTCCCTGTTGCGGCTCCTTCCGGATTCCCTTAAATCAGAGATTTTGACAGGCTCAATTTCAGTGTATTTATTTTCAAATATCTCCCTGCTGTAAATTCCTGCCAGAATTGCAGCGGCAAGTTCTTCCGGATTTTTGTCTTGGATTACACTTCCAATGTATTCTTTGAAAATTTTCGGGATTTTCTTTTCTCCGTTAAAATATCCGCTTAATGACTGTGTAATATTATTGAAAATCCTTTTTTCCCTTTCTTTTAAAAGTTCTTCGGCAGAGGGGAGTGCCATTTCCTTTAAAGGTGCCTTTGTAAGTCCCCTTAAATAATTGATTTTTCGCCTTTCATCTGGTCTTACAAAGGTAACTGCTATTCCTCTTGCACCGGCCCGTCCTGTTCTTCCTATGCGGTGTACATATGTGGGGCCGTCAAAAGGTATTGAGTAATTAATGACATGGGTAAGCCCCTCTATATCTATACCTCTTGCAGCAACATCAGTGGCTACAAGAATCCGGGTTTTTCCTATTCTGAACCTGTACAACACTTTTTCTCTCTGGGACTGGGCTATATCCCCGTGAAGGGCTCCAACCTGATATCCTTTTTCATCCAGCGTTTTTGCAAGCATATCGGTATCTTGTTTTGTCTGGCAGAATACCAAACCGTAAAAACCTTCATTTGCATCAATAATACGGGTCAGGGCTTCGGTTTTGTCTTTTTCCCTGACCAGAAGGTAAAACTGCTCCTGTAGAACAGGCTGTTCTTCTATTTCTTCCTGGACAATTTCGTAATTTCCCATAAATTTAGAAGCTATACCCAGTATTTCTTTACTCATGGTTGCGGAAAACATTAATACCCGGGCATTCTCAGGGGCACCGGAAAAAATATTTTCAATATCCTCGATAAAGCCCATATCCAGCATTTCGTCAGCTTCGTCAAGAATGAAATAGTCTATTTGTGAAATATCCAGGGTTTTGCGGTTAATATGGTCCTGTACGCGGCCGGGAGTTCCAACAACGATTTCAACTCCATGCTTCAAGGCCTTTATCTGTCCCATCATTGACTGTCCGCCGTACAGGCTTGTAATTCTGGGGTTCTTTGTATTTATCAGTGAAAACAGTTCTTTTTCCACTTGAAGTGCCAGCTCCCTGGTTGGAACAAGTATGAGTGCTTTTGGTGTCCTGGCCTCATGGCGGAGGTTTTGTATTATAGGCAGCCCAAATGCAGCAGTCTTTCCTGTTCCCGTTCTTGCTTTTGCAATAACGTTTGCTTCTCCGTTTAGAAGCCTTGGAATAGCAAGTATTTGAATTGGGGTGGGTGTTGTAAATCCTTTTGCTTCAACTGCTTCCAGACTCATTCCGTCAAGACCTAAGTCTTCAAAAGTTATAGCTTCCATTCATTTCCTCGATTTTCAGGGACAGATCCTTGAAAATCGCAAAAAACCCGAATGTTTAAAACAAGAATAAAATGGCGATTGTCCCGGTAAATCCCTATGAAATTTATTGCAGATTGTAGAAAAACTTAGCAATATAATGAATACTATATAATTCAACCGTTGTCAATGGTCTTGAAATCAGCTTTACCGTAAAATTGGAAATTATTTAACTCAAATCCGGATTGATTCCTGCAAGTTTATTTTGTCTATACCCAGTGTATCTGGTCCGGAGCTTCTTCTTTTACATAAATTTTTTTGAAACGGTTTGAATTTTCAAGGTTGAGTTTGTTGTTAAAATAACACATATGTAGAAACCAAAGGGCATCTTTCATGTCGTTTAATGTATTTGAAACAGAATACCTGCAATATAAGTCATAATTTTCTATAAGTGCCCTTTCTTCAGGGTTTGTTCTCATTGTAGGTTCTATGGCTTCCCTGATTTGTGAACGGAGACCACCGTACCAGGCCTGTGTTACTGTAAGCAGATTAAGTTTCTTTTCCTCATCCATCCGGTATAATTCAAAGATTCCTGCAACAGAAGGCACTGAAGTTGAAACATAATGCCTGTCTGCCTTAAAAAGCCTGGACCATTCTATTGTAAGGTATCCGTTGTTGTTTTTTGTCATACAGTATATTTTGGGTTCGTTCATATTATTTACCACCAAGGACAGTTTAAAAGAAAAATCAGAAAATGGCTAGACATAAATTTTTTTTTATGCTAGTATCAGGACTGTAACGGCGCCGTGCCCAAGTGGTAAGGGAGTGGTCTGCAAAACCTTTATGCATCAGTTCGATTCTGATCGGCGCCTTTTAAGCTTAAAACCTCAGGTTTTAAGCTTTTTTTTAGTTATCCGGGAACATAAAGGCTTCAAATTCCTTAACAGGCATTGGCTTTGCAAAGTAATATCCCTGTATAAAATCACATCCTATATCTTTCAGAAACAGTACATCTTCCTGTTTTTCTATTCCTTCTGAAATAGTATGTAGGTTAAGCTCCTGTGCCAGTTCTATTACAGACTTAATAACCGTTTTACTTTTTTGGCTTAGGGTTTCTTCTTCATTAAAGAATTCTTTGTCAAGTTTCAGGACATCCACATTTATGTTTTTAAGCATATTAAGGGAAGAATATCCGCTTCCGAAATCATCCATGGAGCAGGTTGCTCCTATGTCATGGATTTCATCTATGATTTTTGAAAGAATTGCCAGGTTATCGTACATCAGTGTTTCGGTAAATTCAAATTCAATGTATTTGGTGGGTATACCGTAATGATGTATTATGTTTTTGTATGTATTCAAAAACTGCGGGTTTTCAATATTGGCTTTAGAAAGATTAAAAGACACCACAGGGGGTGTTTTTCCTTCCCTGAGCCAACGCTGGATGTCTGCACATATCGTCTCAAAAACAAAAAGATCCGTTGCTATGATAAAACCGTTCCTTTCAAACAGCGGGATAAATTCCCCCGGCATTATTAAACCGTCTTCTGGATCCCTCCATCTGATAAGAGCCTCAGCCCCGGTTGCTTTTCCTGTTTTTAGGGATATTTTAGGCTGGTAATATACCTCAAAATTTGATTTTGTCAGGGCGTCCCTCATTTTATCTTCGAGAATTTTATCCCTGAGCATTTTCTGGTTTATTGCAGTATTGAATACATTACAAACTGCCTTTTCGTCGCCCATTTTGAGGGCAAGGTGTGCCTTGTCCAACATGGATACAATGTCACTGTTACGGAATTTGGGAAAGAAAATTCCAAAAGTAATCTGGATGGAATACAAGCATCCTGTATTTTTGTCCTGTATTTTTTCTGCTTTTTCCTTGAATTTTACAAGCCTCTGGATGACCTGGTCTGTCTTATCATTGTATGTTAAAAGCAATCCAAAATTATCAGGTCCTATTCTTGCTGCGTACTCATCATCCTGGAGAAAGGGGACTATATAATCACCATAAAGAGATTTAAGAATATAGTCTCCCGCTTCTTTTCCGTGTTTTTCGTTAATGAATTTAAACTTCTTAATATTAAGATAAACAACTGCATAATTGTGCTGGGTTTTCTTAAACAAGTTTTCAGCGGTTTTTTCAAATTTGTTGAGATTAGGTGCTCCCGTCAATGTATCATAAAAGGCCAGTCGTCTTACCTGTTTTTCGCTTTTATTTTTTATGCAGATAAGGGTTATTATAAGGCAACCGAATATACTTGTCATTGTCCCGCACACAGCAATTGTCATGGAAAAAAGAGTCTGGTACCTGCTTGTAAGAAGATTCTGGGGGACTATTGTGAACAAAATGAGACTGCTGTTGTGTACAGCCTTAGAATAAAAATAGAGATTCTCGTTGTTCTTTTTAAATGGTATCAAAACTTCTTGACCTGAATAAATTGCCGTATTTACATCATCACGGGAATAGGAACCTGAAAATGTGCTGTTTTCAAAAAAAGACTGGATATAAATCTGTTCATCTCCCTGTCCCTGGATGTTCTGTTTTTGGATTATCTTCCCGCTCCTTTCCGCTATGTAAAATCTTGCCATACCTTTAAGAAACTTAAACTGAGTAAGGTATGGTATGTCAATGTGGCTTTTTTCAACCAGAATACCCACAATACGCAGGTTGTTTATCTCTATGGGGGGGTCCAGGGAGAAAAGAGAAATCAAATTTCCACCCTGGTCTGTAAAAAATTGGGGGCCACCGCCTTCTTTTTGTTCAAAGATTACAAGGGGAGCCACACTTTCCATCATAGAATTGTACCAGTTTTTATTTTCGTCAATGATATAGAGTTCCTGGATATTCCAGTCGTCAACTTCTTTCTGTATATAATTTTTTATTTCGGTGATATTTTCCGTTTTGTCCAATGTCTGAATTCTGTTGACTATATGTTTAGCAATGTTTTGGTTTATGGTGGCAAGAGTTTCAATCTGAGTTTCAATACTGATTGCACTTTCAGAAATTATGAATTTATTCTGTGCGTACATGTTTTGTTGAAAAAAGTTTATGTACTTAAAGCTCAGTATTCCTGATCCGGCTATAACTACAACAATCAGAACATAACTCATGGCAACCAGCAGTGTCCGCCGGCGGGATGTGATTTTTTTGTTTTTAGAATATAGCCGTGCCATAAAAAACCTCAGGGATTTATTTCTTATTTCATTATACTATGGTAATTTTATTGTTGTCAAAAATAATATGTTGAATTTTCTAAATAGGTAAGCAGTAAAATATAATTCCCCATAAAAAAGGTTTCCAACCATCTGTTATAATGAAATTGCAACATACCAAAAAACAGGAGGAAAGAAACCTATGGAAACTTTACCACGAAAGGAGAGAAAAGAAAACAGCTGCTTTGACAACAACAAGCGAATGATTTTGGAAGGCTATCTTTTGGGAAAGACAGGCTTTCCGAAAATCACCAACAGGACACAACTCGCCGAAATTTTCAAGTGCGACCGAAAGACAATTTACAACGAAATAAAGCGAGGTACAGTAGAACAT
>JADIMM010000076.1 GCA_017694795.1 Candidatus Gallitreponema excrementavium | reverse complement strand
TTTTTCTTTTGCCATAGTAGACTCCTGTGTTTTATTCTATCACAGACCTACTATGTTTTGAATTTACAGAAAGACTTTCACAGTCTCGAATAAACAAATCTGTACTATTATCGTCTGTTCATTGTAATTCCCGATAATATTCCAGAAAATCTGGGCATCCATCAGCTTGTCTCCAAAATCATTAAACTATTATTCATCACGGAAATGTGCATTGCTTCCGTGACCTGATTTATTTTTCGAATTCACATAGCCTTGCGAATATTCTATCCATACATTCTTTGCCAGGTATATGCCCGGATTTTTCAACAATCTCGCAGTGCAAACAATCGTTGTTGCTTGAGAGTACAAGTTCTTTTACTATCTTTGTTGAAGTTACAATATCTGTGTCTCCCTGAAAGATACTATATGGTACCTGAACAGACTGTAAAACCCGGGACAAGTCCAGCTGCAAAATTTCTTTCCACAAAGAACAGTTCTTCCGGTAACCGTTTATCATTATTGCTTTAAAATCTTTTATTTTGTAATCTGGGCTTGTAAGCAGTCCTTTTATAATTCCGGCTATCGGAACCTGTGTTCCATCTTTATTCTGGTAACCGGATGTATATTTACGGATACTTGCCGAAAATAATTGCAATTCTTTATTTGTTGCACTCTCCTTCTTCGCCGCTTTTATAACCGCCAACTTTCTTTTTGAAAGCTTTGATTTTTCCAAAGCCGTTATCGTTTCATCATTAAAAAAAATATCCCTTACAATTTGTCCATAAACTGCAACACCATCTACTATATGACTTTCCTTTTCCAATAGTTTTGCACTTAATATGGAACCCCATGACGTTGCAAACAGATAAATTTTATTTTTGGGGAACAGCTTTTTTATCTCGTAAACCAAATCCATTGTCATCTGCACAAATGAATCGATTGTAAAAGAATCTGTAATCACAAAATTGTTACAGCCACATCCTAATTGATCCCAATAAACCATGATAAAGCGCTCTGTAAATTCCGGGAAAAGCCCCCGGCAACCTACTGAAAAAGGAACAGGAGTTCCCGGCCCTCCGTGTAATGTAATAAGAATAGGGAGCAGCTTTGTTTTTCCTTCAACCAACACCTTTTGTTTATACCCGCCAAGAGACCATTCATATAAATCAGATACTTCATTTCCACGGATAATGTCTTTGCGTTTCTTGTTCATAAATTACTCCCTAAATTTTTAAATAAACCAACATTCCACATCTTTCTTTTATTTATGTCTATATTTCTATAGTTCCTCCCATTTCCATTTATATTCATGTTCCCCGATAAATTAATCCGTAATCTTATTATATTTTCACTTTTCGCTTCATACTCTGTATAAAAAAAATGCGGTCGCCCGTCAAAGACAAATATTACGGTTTTTTCATAGTTTTACAAATATATCCTTTTCATAAGCACAGATACCAATTTGTATCTGTCTTTTATATTTGAAATCCAAATTAATTTATATTTTTATACCCGGCAAGGACTCCAACATTTATCCCATACTGATAAACAAAAGCTGGTTCAGAATACAGCCCCGGCAGTCCGTTCATTGCGGCATCCCCGCAAGATAGCAGATTCTGCATAGTATTTTACCAAAGATGTTTTCCACTATTCCAATGCAGCCAGGATTTCAGAAGCATTGGTGTCCGGTTTGGCTTTGGGGAACACATGGGTTACGGTTCCTGTTCCGTCCAGCACAAAGGTACAGCGGACTGTTCCCATATAGGTTTTGCCATACTGCTTCTTTTCCTGCCAGGCACCGAAAGCCTCTATCACTTTGTGTTCCGGGTCAGAAAGCAGGATGAATGGCAGGGACTGTTTGTCAGCGAATCCCCGGTGGCTTTTTACGCTGTCCTTGCTTATACCGATAACAACAATATTTTTCTCCCGGTACACCTGGTATGAATCCCTAAAGGCACAGGCCTGCCGGGTACAGCCCGGAGTATTATCCTTAGGATAAAAATAAACTACCACCCTGTAACCTGCAAAATCCTCCAGGGAAACCGGATTTCCGTCCTGATCCGGCAAAGTAAAAGCAGGAGCCTTGTCTCCAACTGAAAGCATCATATACCCCCATTAAATTATTTTCTGAACCAAAGATATTTCCTAAAGTATATCATATTCCATATAATCAAGTTTGAATTTTTTTTATGGTTTCCAAAATACTTTGGCTTTTTTTATACAGAAAACAGACCGTAAAAATACAGTCGTTTTAAACCAACTATTTAACTGCACATTACACTGAATGAAATATACAGTCTTACATAGAGAACATATTTTAATTTTTGCCCGTCACAACATGACCCCATTATTATACTGTAAAATCTGTACCGACAAAACTATAAATTCCTCTGGAAAAATATTACACAGTTCCCCCATAAAAGATAAAATATTTTATGAGTTTTTCACTGTGCAATATCCTTTTTGTTTCAATCTATTCAGTTGTTTTTAGCCCTACGGACTGAATCATACAACCGGTAACCTCCGGCAAGATTTACAGCATTGAACCCGTGTCCGGTAAGAATCCGGCAGGCGATGTAACTATTCAGTCCGGTCTGGCAGCTGACATACACCGGCCGGTTCTTGTCCAGTTCGCCCAGGCGGTTCCGCAGTTCCGTAAGGGGAATTGAAACAGCCCCGGGGATTGTTCCTCCGGCATAAGCTTCTGCCGGACGGACATCAATCCGCTGCAAGCCGGGGGTACCGGTAAGTTCGTCCACCTGGTGCCAGTGAATCTGTTTTACTTTCCCGGTCATAAGATTTTCTATAACATATCCTGCCATATTTACAGGATCCTTTGCCGAAGAGAATGGCGGAGCGTAAGCCAGCTCCAGGTCGCACAAGTCCGAAGCCCTCATTCCTCCCCGGATTGCGGTTGCAAGAACATCAATCCGCTTATCCACACCGCCGGAACCAACTGCCTGGGCTCCCAGAATCCTTCCGTTTGTTGTGTCAAAGATAACTTTCAGATTCATAAATTCCGCTCCGGGATAATAAGTGGCATGATTTGCGCTGTAAAGGAAAACTTTGTCGTAAGGTATCCCCCCGGCCTTTGCCGCCCGCTCGTTCAGGCCGGTGGCCGCCGCCGCCATTCCAAACACCTTTAATACGGAAGTGCCCTGGGTGCCCTTGTAGGTGCTGTTTCCCCCGGCGATATTGTCCGCCGCAATTCTTGCCTGTTTGTTGGCAGGGCCAGCCAGCGGAACATATCCGTCACCGCCGGTAACAAAATTCTTTATCTGTACAGCGTCTCCTGCTGCATAAATATCAGGGTCACTGGTACGCAGGTATTCATCCACTATGATGGCACCTTTTATTCCGGTTTCAAGTCCGCAAGACACGGCAAGTTCTGACTCAGGCTTTACCCCTACAGAAACAAGAACCATATCGCAACCGGTTTCCCCTATGCTGTTAAGCTTGACATTTGTCTTAACGGTAATTCCTTGGGTTACCAGATAATTCTGAAGGTCGCAGACCGTATCCTCGTCAAGAACTGCCGCAATCTGAGGGGCGGCTTCAATGACCGTTACCTCAAGTCCCCGGCGTTTCAGGTTTTCTGCCATTTCAAGACCGATAAAACCACCACCGATAATTGCCGCAGTTTTGGGTTTGTTCCGTGAGATGAATTCATCTATTTTGTATGTGTCCGGAATATTCCGGAGGGTGAACACATTAGGGGCGTCTATTCCTTCAAGAGGTAGTTTTACCGGAGCAGCCCCCGGGGTAACAAGCAGCTTATCGTAGCTTTCTGTATAAATTGAGCCGTCAGCCTTTTGCACGGTAAGAGTCTTTTCTTTCCGGTTTATCGCAGTTACGGTTTCCCTGACCCTCACATCAATATTCAGTCTGCTTTTAAAACTTTCCGGAGTCTGCACGGTTAAAGCACCCTTGTCAGTAATTTCTCCTCCGATATAGTATGGGAGTCCACAGTTTGCAAAAGAAATGTAATCCCCCCGCTCAAACATAATAATTTCGGCTGATTCGTCCAGCCTTCTGAGCCTGGCGGCTGCTGTTGCGCCACCTGCAACCCCGCCGATAATAAGAACCTTCATAGAGTCTCCATAGGTTTAAAAACTTCAAATTCAATATAATATTTTTCATATTTTAAAGAAAACCTTATAATCAAAATACCTCACTTATTTAATCCCATTCTCTTTATTTTCTCAGAGAATTTTAATGTTTCCCCGGCATAAATACGCTATATTAATCTCAAAAGCTGGAAACAGCAAAAAAACAGTATTAAGGAGTCAAAAAAATGAAAAAGATTACAATGATTACTACATTGTTCCTGTTGGTTTTATCTGCAACTTTTGCAGATAAGGTTATTTCTGCCGACCAACTTTCTGCCGGTGCAAAAGATTTTATCAGCAAAACCTTTCCCGGTAAAAAAGTTCAATATGTAGAGGCTGATTTTAATTCCTATGAAATAGTTTTAAACGACGGAACGGAAATCGATATGGCAACTTCCGGTGAATGGGAAACAATCAAAAGTTATACAGGCGTTCCCGCAAGTGTTATTCCCTCTGCAATTGCAACTTATGTTAACACAAACTTTCCTGATACTTTGATAATTGAAATTGAAAGTAACTGGAATAATTATGAATTAAAACTTGCAAATCAGTGGGAATTATATTTTGGTAAAGACGGAAAATTCTTAGGCCAGAAATTCGATGACTAATCGTGCATAACAACAAGGACTGTCCTTTACAAATGTTCCAAAGTTCGGGACAGTCCTTTTTTAGGAGTTTAATACGAAAAAACGCAGCTGGTTACTGATAATTATAGTTCTGACTTTCTTTATTGCATCCGGTACAGCCCAACAACCCCGCAATGATTTTTATAATTTTGGCTTTTTTGTGGAAGAAATTGAGCGTGAAGACTGGCAAATCATTATAGAATTCAGTATTCCTGTAAATCCGGAAACTGTTACCCGGGATTCAATTATTATCAATGGAGAACCATTACCTTCTGATGTAAATTATTTATTCGACAGAAAGGGAATCAAAATGGCAATTTATGAGCATCCCCAATGGGCTGATAAAACTATTACAATAGAAATAAAGAATATTATGTCGTATAATAACGAGGAAATGATAACCCCTCTAAGTCCCGTCAGGTTGCGTCCTGATGACGAGTACGAGTGGGACGATTAGTTTATTTCAAGCAGATTGGTTATGGAAAAAATTCTTATTGTAGAAGACGATGTAGGAATCTCTTCCTTTGTTAATTTGGAATTAAGGCACGAAAATTACGAAACGGAAGTTGTTGATGACGGGCGGAAAGCCTTGGAACTTTTCTCGCAAAATTCCTACGATCTTATCCTTTTGGATATTATGTTACCAGGTCTAAACGGAATTGAAGTACTCCGGCGTATAAGAAAAACAAGCAATGTTCCGATTATTCTTTTAACGGCAAAAAGCGACACAATGGACAAAGTCCAAGGGCTGGACGGCGGTGCAGATGACTATATTACCAAACCCTTTGCAATAGAAGAACTTTTAGCCCGGATAAGACGGCTTTTACGGAGAAAAACTGTAAAAGATGATGTTCATACACCAGAAAATCAAGAAACTTTATTTTGCGGTAATTTGGCACTGAATCCAAAATCCTGTGTTGTAACACTTTGTAATAAAGAACTGCAATTGACAAGAACAGAATATTTGTTATTGCTTTGTCTTATGTCCCACAAAAACGAAGCCATGAGCCGGGAAAAAATCATTGATGAAGTATGGGGCGAAGAACACTATATCGATTTGAATTCTGTTGATGTATATGTCCGTTACCTGCGCTCAAAAATCGATGAACCGGGAAAACCATCCATGATAACCACAATCCGTGGTATGGGATATATTATAAAGGACTGAAAGATGAGACTGCCCCATCCAAAATCCTTGTCAGTAAAAATAACCTTATTTTTTACAGCCATTATTTTTATTGTTGTATTGTCTTTTACATTTTTAATGACTAATTCCTTAACCAGAACTCTAGAAAAAAGACGCAGCAACGAATTATTACATTACCTTACAATTTTGGAAAATATTATTTCCCAAAAAAACAACAAAAACACGGTATCAATAAATTCCATCCCCTATTATATCCTGTACAAGATTACTTCTAAAGATAATACCACCTTATATACAAACGACCCCTTTATTCCCCTGTTGCCAGTTACAAAAGAAAACACAACGGAAACATTTTTTAAAAAAGATTTTTTTCTGGACGGAGACCTGAACCTTATATATTCCGCCAAAAGCATATATATTCAAAACAAAGATGAATCAAATTCCACACCGGTTCATATTCAGGTTGCCATTGATATGCAGCAGGATGATACAAACCTGATAGTCCAGGGACTTCCGGCTGTTTTTCTTTTATATATAATTCCTATTCTTGTGATTTCCGGTATCTTGGGTTTTTTTGTAAGCAACAGGTTTCTCAGACCAATTAAAAGAATTACATCCCATGCAAAAGAAATCAGCGGAGAAAGCCTTAACGAACGGCTGGACACAACAGGTCCTCAGGATGAAATCCGGGAATTGGCCTGTACATTCAACGAGCTTTTTGCCCGCCTGGAAGAAGATTTTGAACGCCAAAAAAGGTTTACATCCGATGTTGCCCATGAGTTAAAAACCCCTTTGGCAGTTATTTCCGGTTATGTTAACTTGCTGTTAAGATGGGGCAAAGAAGACCCTAAAATTCTGGAAGAATCCCTTAATATGCTGAAAAAAGAATGTGAATCCATGATTACAATGACAGAAAATCTTTTGCAGCTTACCAGAATGGAAAACAATAAGGGTACTTACGAAGATGAGATTTTTTCTCTCAGGCCTTTTTTAGAGGATGTTATCCAGAGTTACAGAATTATTTCTCCCGATACGGAATTTGAGCTGGATTGCCCCGAAACAGTTTCTGTTTCTATAAATAAAAACGGACTACTGGAAATCCTTAGGATTCTAATCAAAAACAGTATAGACTACAGCCCGAAACCAGCCCATATTATTCTACAATGGGAAAATAATATACTGTCTGTTAAGGACAGGGGAAACGGCATATCGCCCCAAGACCTGCCCTATATTTTTGACAGATTTTACCGGGCAGACAAGGCAAGGACAAGAAAGTCTGCAGGCTCCGGATTAGGATTATCCATAGCAAAAGCTTTGGCACAAAGACTGAATCTTTCCATTAGGGCTGAAAGTATTGAAAAACAAGGAACAACAATCAGTATTGAATTTTCCCCGGAGTCAGTTTTATACCATGACAGGAATTTAAATGAAAAACCAAAGTAAAGGTATGGAAACAAAAAATGGTTTTATTACGTGGGTTTATCCCATCTTGCCGGTTTTCCGTTATTTTCAGTTTATAATTCCTTGTTATACAAAAATAAACCGTTCATAAGGAGACTGTTCCATGAAAAGGCTTTTTTACTTTTTGTTTTGTTTTTTTATCCTCCTTTCCGGATGTGCTTTTAATCCGGGAGATTTTTCCAATGAAGAAACCCAGGAAACTACCGGAAGTTTTAACCCCCTCACAGGGGTTTTTTCCCCTTACCTGTATTACGGCCGTTCCCTGCTTACAAAAGAAGAACAGGCAGGTTACGATTTTATTTTAAAGGCTTTTTTAACCCAGCCTGCTACGGAAGAAGAAAAAAGCCGGACACAGATTATTGTCCAACTGAAAGAAAACGGTTTTTTCCTCACAGAAGCCCAGGTGGTAAAAATCTTTGATTTTATCTGTAAAGATGAACCAAGGATGGCCCTCCTTACTTCCAGTGTTATTCCCAGGCGGTCGCCTGCAATAAGTGATACCTATGACTCCCTGGGAGAAAATCCTGCAAAGACCGCCTATTTTGACAACGCCTTTAAGGGAATGGCTCTGGGAACCTTTTGGGAAACTTACCACAAACCCCAGACAGAAGAAATGGAAGAACATATTGCCCCTATTTTAGAAAGTGTAAAAGAAGGAATGACAACAGCCCAAAAGGTAAGGGCAATTCATGATGCCTTTTTGGCAACTGTAGCATACGGGACAATTAATTCCCGGGGAGACGGAAACCTTAGGGGAGCATTTTTAAATCCCCTTAATACTCCCGATGCCAAAGTCCGGCGGGTTGTCTGCCAAGGTTATGCTGTTTCTTTCCTGTATCTTTTAATGCGGTGCGGTATTCCTGCAATAACCGTTACCGGGACGGCACTTTCCACACCGGGAGATCCGGATACAAAAGGTTCCCATGCCTGGAACAAGGTCTGTATTGACGGTGAATGGTATCTTTGCGACCCAACCCACGATGATTCCCCTGTTTGGAACAGTGACAGTTGTATTTATAATTATTTTTTAAAGGCAGATTCTTCGGTACCGACACACGAGGAAGGGGTTCTTCCTGACGGCTCAAAAACCGGCTATCCTGTTTTCCCAAAAACAGGAACGACAGACTACCCTTTGGAAAAAACAGAATTCAGGCAATAAACTATGAAACAGGAAAAGCCCGGATTTTTAAGGAATGGGATAACCGGGGAAAAATAAAACACCGCTTTTGATATTGTCTTTAAAAGTAAACTTAAAAATCCGGTAAAGGTTTTTCGGGAAATATATTTTGCCGTAAAACTTAAACCCAAGACTTTTTGCGCAAGGGGCCCGGAGGGTGCCGTAAGGCAGTCCCCGGGGCTTTTTTTACTTATTGTGCCCGGGATTATTCCGGGGAAACAGAGGGGTTGCCCTCCTTTGCGGATTTGCTTTGTTGGTTTGTTTTATTTGCCCCGGGACCGGAAGCCCGGAGGCGACCCGGTGACGCCGCAAGGCGGCATGCGCCCGAAAAAAAAATAAAATTTTTGACGGGAAATTTGTTATGATATAAAACTTTTTTTATTGTTCTATGCAGGAGGAAAATAATGTCTTTAAATATTGTTTTTGGTGACATTACGAAAATGAAAGTGGACGCAATAGTAAACGCAGCAAATTCTGCCTTACTTGGAGGGGGAGGTGTAGACGGGTGTATTCACAGGGCGGCAGGGCCCGGACTCCTTGAAGAATGCCGGTCCCTTGGAGGATGTGAAACCGGGAAGGCAAAGATCACCGGGGCTTATAACCTTCCTTGCAAATATGTGATTCATGCTGTCGGCCCTGTTTGGCAGGGTGGACAAACTGGGGAAAAAGCCCTACTTGAATCCTGTTACGAAAGTTCCCTTTCCATCGCAAAAAAATACGGCTGTACTTCTGTAGCATTTTCCCTTATTTCTTCCGGTATTTACGGCTATCCTAAAAAGGAGGCTCTTTCGGTTGCCGTGGATACAATAAACTCCTTTTTAAAACAAAATAAAATGGATGTTTACCTTGTTTTATTTGATTGGGAAAGCAGACATCTTTGTAAGGAATTTTTTCCGGAATATATTTTGCCGTAAAAGCCAACCCAAGACTTTTTGCGCAAGGGGCCCGGAGGGTGCCTAAAGGCAGTCCCCGGAGCAGCTTATTTAAACTCCGGCTTTACATCTTTGGTATCATTGCTGTTATTCCACCGGGTAATCCATTTTTGTTTCTGTTCCTCCGCCATAGTCAGTGTCAGTGTCTGTGGTGTTGTACCGTCGGAAGTCTGCCCACTATATTTTAAAGACAACAGCCTCTCACAGCCATATACATCCAGAGACTCCAGCCGGTTTTCGTCACAATACAGTTTTACCAGTGCAGTATTATCCGGTATATCCAGTGTTTTCAGCTTATTATTGGTACAGCCCAAGGATTTCAAAGCCGTACAGTCCGTCACATTTAGAGTATCTAACTGATTACTGGAGCATTCCACCTCTGTCAGCAATCTGTTTGCCGACAAATCCAGGGACATCAGTTGATTGAAACCGCAATTCAATATTTCCAGTGTCTTATTGTTTGATACATCCAGTGTCTTCAGCTTATTTTTGGTACAGAACAGAGATTTCAGTGCTGTACAGTTTGACACATTCAGAGTCTCCAGCTGATTGGAGGAACAACTTAATTCCTTTAGCTCCGTATTTTTCGACACATCCAGTGATTTTAGTTTGTTGCCGGAGCAATCCAGCATCTCCAGCCCCAAGTTGCGGGACACATCCAGAGCCTTTAGATTATTATTGTTACACCCCAGACTCCTCAAAGCCGTGTTTTTTGACACTTCCAGCGATGCCAATTGATTTTTGTCGCAATACAGTTTTTCAAGAACAGTACAAGACGGCACGTTCAAAGACATAAGTTGATTGTCGTGGCAATCCAGAGTTTTTAAAGTCTTGTTGTCCGATACATTCAGGGTTGTAAGATTGTTTACACTGCAATTCAGTTCTGCCAGTGTCCTGCTGTGGGACAAATCCAGGGACTTGATCCGGTTGTTGTTGCAGTACAAAGCCTCCAAGGCACTGCACCCTGACATATCCAGTACTGTCAGATAATTGTGGTAACATTCCAGTTTTCTAAGCTTTGAATTGGCACCTAAATTCAGTTTCGATAGCCCACTGCCGGAACAATTTAATTCCTCCAGCACTGTGTTGTTCGACACATCCAAGGATGGAAGTTGATTTCCGGAACAATACAGTTTTTCCAACATCCTGTTTGCTGACAAATCCAGAGACCTGAGTTTATTTTTGTTGCAATACAGTTCTGTCAGCACCGTATTTTTACTTGTATCCAGAGATCTCATCTGATTGTTGTCCAAAGAGAGAATCTCCAATTCTGTACAGACTGACACATCCAGCGTGTCCATCTGGTTACTGCCACATTCCAGTATCCTCAGTTGTGTAGTGGGTTCCAAATTCAATACAAACATTATGTTACCGGCACAATTCAGTTCCTCTAATCTGGTATTATTTGACATATCCAAAGACTTCAGTTGGTTTCCGGAACAGTCCAATTTTGTCAACATACTGTTAGCCGACAAATCAAGAGATTCTAATTTATTATTACTGCAAATCAGCTCCCTCAATCCGGTAAAATATTCAATACCGGAAAGATCACCTAAATTCATGCCGGAAATATCCAAGACAGTCACCGCCTCCATGGCTTTCAGGTTCTCCGGCGACAGTCTTACCGTGCCGTCACTCTCTTTTGTCCATCCGATTTTCACCGTTTTTTCCGTCGATGTTTCTACCGCCCCAATAAATTCCACATTGAAAATTCTCGGATAGGAACCGCTAATCACCAAATCTATATTTTCGTTAAGCTCGTAGGTTTTCCAAGGATTGTTCCATTTTGGCTCCTGTTCCGCCGTCATAGTCAGTGTCAGAATCCGAGATGCCGTTCCGCCGGAAGCCTGTCCGCCACATTTCAAAGTCTGTAGCAACCTGTTTGCAGATACATTCATTTCTGCTATCTGATTTCCATTACAAGCCAAAGTCTCGAGTACCGTATTGTTCGAAATATCCAATGTTTTCAGCTTATTTTTGGAGCAGTACAGAATTTTAAGTTCCCTACACTTTGATATATCCAGTACTCCCAGATGGTTGGAGGAACAGTACAGTTCCTCAAGTGCCCAATTGTCTGACACATCCAGGGACTCCAGCCGATTGGAGGAGCAATCCAGAATCTTAAGTTTCCTACAGTTTGAGGTATCCAGAACTTCAAGCTGATTGTCGTAGCACACCAGTTCCTCAAGTGCTGTACAATCCGATAAATCCAGGGACGACAGATGATTGCCATAGCAGTTCAGATTCTTAAGTGCCGTACAACCGGACACCTCCAGAAACATGAGCTGGTTACCGAAGCATTGCAGCTCCTCCAAGGCTGTGCAACCTGACAGATTCATCGACACCATCTGTCTATAGGTGCAGTGCAGATCCTTCAGTGATGTACAACCTGACGCATCCAGTACTCTAAGTTGCTCTGCATTGTATTTCAGTTTCCTAAGTGACATACAACCTGAAACATTAAGGAACTCCAACTGACTTTTGGAACAATCAATTTCCTCCAAAGCCGTAAAGCCTGATACATCCAGAACATTCATCTGATTTCCAGTACAATATAGTCTTATCAGTTCCCTATTGTCTGACAGATCCAGTGACTTTAGCTGATTGTAAGAACAATACAGCTCTATTAGCACTGTACAATCCGATACATCCAGGGTCTCAATCTGATTATGTGAGCAATCAAGTTCCGTCAGTAATTTGTTTGACGAGACATCCAGGGTTTTAAGCTGATTTTGATGACAAACCAGCTTTTTAAGTGCCCTACAGTTTGACATATCCAATTCTTCCAGATGGTTGTCGTAGCACACCAGTTCCTCAAGTGCCGTACACCCCGATATATCCAAGGACTCCAACTGGTTTTCGTAGCACACCAGTTCCTCAAGTGCCGTACAACCCGATATATCCAAGAACTCCAACTGGTTGTCGTAGCAGTACAATTCCCTCAGTGCCGTTAAACCTGACACATCCAAAGACTCCACCTGAGTATTGGCACAGCATAAATCCCTCAGGTTGGTAAACCATTCAATGCCGGAAAGGTCGGTCAGTTCCTCATCAAAGATATACAGTTCCTCCACCGCCAGAATAGCTCTCATGTTCCCCGGAGACAGCTTAACTGTTCCATCTTTTTCCACCTTCCAACGGCACCGGTTTTTAACTGCACGGACAAAGGCGGTATTGGTTATGGTGTAATACTTCCCGGCAACAGTCACCCTGCATTCTGCAGCTGTTACACCGCCGGCAGTTGTTGCCGTTACGGTTACCGTACCCTCTTTTTCAGCTTTCAGCGTACAGCTGCCATCATTATTGTCGGTTAATATCACAGCACCTTCCGGGTCAATGCTCCAGATTACCGTCTGTATTCCAAGATTATCCGGTTCCGCCGTCATTTTTAAAGTAACTGTTTCGGCATCCCAGTTTAAATCAAAATTTTTGCTATCCAAGTAGGAACCGGTTAATGACATCTCACGGCTCTCGGTTTTGCCGCCCACTGTAGTTGTATCCGGGGCAGTTTCCGGCTCTGCACTAATTTTTAAAACCACTGTTTCTGCAGTCTTGCTCAGCTTGACATTGGTAATAACCGGATAGGATGCAGTCTCTGTTTTGCAAGAAAGAAAAAACATTGTCAAAACAACTGTTATTCCGGTTATGAAAACCATTCTCTTTTTGTTCATATAATCCTAATCCTTTCTGTATTTGTTTTAATCCACCCCGCTAGGTAATTTTTCAGGGTTGCCTCCCTTACCAGATCTGGTTTTGCCCAGTTTTCTGTACACGGTAAAATACATGGTCAAAAAGCAGGCTATTCCCCCGATAAAGTTTGAAACCGGCTCCGCAAGGAATACCCCCTTTACCCCCAGTCCCGCCACATAGGGCAAAATGAATGTAAGGGGCACAACGATGATTGCCTTTCTCAACAGGGAAAAGAAAATCGCCTGTTTTGAAAGTCCCAGGGCGGTGAAGGCTGTCTGGCCGGTGAACTGGAGGCTCATCATGAAGAAGCCGAAAAAGTAAATGTGCAGGGCAGGGACTCCGGCTTCCAGAAGTTCCGGGTGGCTGTTGAAAATGTGAATAAATGATTCCGGAAAGGTCATTGTGAGAATCCATATAACCGTTGTGTACAGGGCGGAAGTTACCGCAAGGAATTTGATTCCTTTTTGCACCCGGCGGTATTCCTTTGCCCCGTAGTTGTATCCCAGTACCGGCTGGGCTCCCTGGGAAAGTCCCTGCACCGTTGTCCAGGAAATGTCCCGGACGGAACCCAGCACCGTCATTACGGCAATGTACAGGTCGCCTCCGAATTTTTTGAGCATGGTGTTGCAGGCTGCCTGGGTAAGGGCATTTGTGGCGGACATGATGAAGTTTGCCAGGCCCAGGCTGGTTATTCTGAGGATTACCGCCGGGTCAGGTTTGAGGCACCGGAGTTTCAGCCGGTAAACGGCCTTTCCGCTTAAAAGGAATTTCATAACAAAAAAAGCTGAAAGCCCCTGGGAAATCACTGTGGCAAGGGCAGCTCCCTGAACCCCCATGTGGAAAACAAAGATAAAAACCGGGTCAAGAACAATGTTTGCCACCGCACCGATAAGGATTGTGGTCATTCCTTTTCTGCCGAATCCCTGGGAATTGATAAAACTGTTCATTCCCAGGCCTGCCATGGAAAAGAATGTCCCCAAAAGGTAAATCCGCAGATACCGGCTTGCCAAGGGATAGGTTTCTTCTCCGGCTCCAAAAGCATAAAGCACCGGTTTCATGGTAAGGTTAAGGACGATTACCAGAACAGCTCCGGTTATCATAAGCATTGCAAAGGCATTACCCATGATTTTTTCTGCCCTGCCTATGTTCCCCTGTCCCCGGGCAATGGAGCAAAGGGGGGCACCGCCCATTCCGAACAGGTTGGTAAAGGCTGTTATAACCGTTATTACCGGAAAGGTAAGCCCCAAGGCTGTCAGAGGAACCGTGGAATCTCCCGGAAGATGGCCGATGTAAACCCTGTCCACGATGTTGTAGAGCAGCTGGATTACCTGGGCTATCATCATGGGAACCGCCATTGAAAGAATGTTTTTCCACACTGCCCCTTTTGAGAAATCATTGGTTTTTGTCTGTTGTGTTGTACTGTTATCCATGTCTTATGTCTTTAAAGCCGTCCTTTTATCCGGTTCCTGAATTCTGCCTGTGTATTTACCGGGCCGGGGGTCCGGTAATCCGGCTTTTTTCCCGGGGTACATTGCCGGCAAATGCAACTATGTTTGCAATGATTGGGCAAATCGTTTCTTTATATTTTACCTTTTTTTCCGGAAGTTTACCGGAATTTTACCCGGACTTTCTCTTTGTTTATTATTTTACCATTTTTCTACGGTTTTTTCCTGTTATCGAACCAAGATAAAACCGTTTTTTTTAAGTATACCGGCAAACGGCTCTATAAACTTTTTATAAATTTTTATTGAACCGAGGGAATCAAGACAAACCAGTTTTTTTAATGCCCGGCTCTTATGTCCCGGGGTATCCCCCGGGTTATCAGGTTTTTACAGGAAAAGCTCGTTTTCCTTTCTGTCACTGCAAAGTTTTTCCAGCCGGGCAGCCAAGGGCTGTAATTTTTCCGGGGGAAGGCTCCTGGCTTTTCTGGTACAAAGCCGGAGGCATCTCATGCAGGAAATGCACTTTTTGCTGTCAACCTGTGCATAATCATCTGGTGAAATCGCCTTTACCGGGCAACGCCTTGCACAAACCCCGCAAAAAGAACAGTCTCCGGTAAGTTCCGGAACCAGCGGCACCGGGGTAATTTCTTTGTAAGGAAAGTTTCCCGGCACATAAAAATCAAGGGTTTTGCCTGTACCGGTTCCGGAATCAGGACCTCTTTTCTCCAGCGACTGAGTCCCCGGGCTTGGAAGTGTCCTGATTTTATCCTGAATCTTATCAAAAAAGGCTGAAAGCTGTGCATAATCCTGTAAATCCGGCCTAAAGGGAGCTATGCTGTCCACAATGGAGTGACGGGCAACTGCAGCCACGGCCGCAACACAACGAAATCCTAAACTGTTTACGGTATTTTTTAGCTCCAGGAGGGCGTCTTCATAAGCCCGGTTCCCGTAAACCACAAGGGCAACTGCCGGGGTTTTATTTCCTTTCAGGGCCTGTAAACGGTTTACAGCGGCAGGCGGCAGCCGTCCGGCATAAACAGGAAGGGCAAAAACCGCCAAGTCCCCCGGCTCAAAATCTACCCGGGGAATTGTTCCTGTTGTTAAGTCAATGTTATTTTCTTTTCCGCCCCAGTTTTGGCATAGAAAAGAGGCTGCCTTTTTTGTCCCGCCGGTGGGACTGAAAACAAACTTGTGGAGTGTCATTATTGGTTCCCCGCCAGGGCTTTTTTTTCAAAGCCCTCAAAGGTTACAGTAAAGTGCCTGTCTGTTCCCTCAATATGGAACAGAGCCTTGTCTGTGTAAAGCTCCGGGTTGTAGTCATCCCAGGGAATGGAAAGGTTAAGTGTTGTCCTGGCATATACTATCTGATTACCGAAAGAAAAGACAAAGTAAACTACCGCAGTTGTAGTACCACCGTTTTTTGGTGTCACCCAAAGCCCCTGATGCCCCACATAATAGTCGATACCGGAATCGTATTTGGCTATCCTCTCATTGGAAGCCCCGGCACCGCCGCCGTACTTTACGATAAAACCGTAGGGGAAGTAATACCCGGGTGGATAAGTTGCCCTACCATCGATAATTGTACCTGAGGTTCCCTTTGCATCAAACTGGTAATCCAGCTGGTGCATTTCACGGCTTTGGTCGCTTTTATAAAGACCGCCGGAAGAATCGTGGAGGTCAAACCTCACCTGAATGTACACTTTTTCCGGCAAGGCAGGATCTGCCGGCGGAGGGGTTTCACCACTGTCGCCGGGGGTTTCCCCATTATCGCCGTATTCCGGGTTTTCCTGTTCCGCCCCGGAGGATTCCTGTCCCCTTGAATACAAGCCGGAACAGCCTGTTCCCCACACCAGAACCAAAATCAGAAAAAATATTAAAGTTTTAGGAGTATTAGTTGTATTCAATCAATTTCCTCCTTTGCCCGATTCCAGGGTTAAAATATAATATGTTTTATTTTTCTTTTCCATTCGGATTTTAGGACAAAGGGGAGCGGACAACTCGGGAAGTATTTTTTGTTTATTTGATTTGCAAAAAACCGGAAGTTTTTTGTTAGTTGGGAGCGGGGGGAAACTGAGTGCCTTGCACAAAAAAAGAATTTATGTAAAAAGTACAGCTTTTTATGCCGGATCCCCCAAAAAATTTGATTTATTTTTTGTTTTTTATTCCTTTTTTAAAACTATACAACTTGAAGATTGTATATTATAATTTTATTTGTTTTTAAGTACAAAAAGAGAGGTTGGGAGTTTCCCTGTTGAACTATGGAACTTAATGATATTTTTTCTAATGATATTGACCCGGAGATTGCAGCTTTGCTTTCTGATTCAGATTCTGGACCATCGAAGGTTTCCGCTCCTCCAACACCTAAAAAGACCGTTGTAAAGGCTGAGAATTCTCCTAAATTTGATTCTATGTTCGGCAATATGGATGTATCCGGAAAAGCAAAGGAAAAGTCCCCCACAAAGGTGGATTTATCTGTTACCAAATTTGACCATATTGAAAAGATTCTTTCCGACAAACCCCACCAGGTTTTTAGCGATCCCGAATATTACAAGAAAGCTCTTGGAGGCGAAGGCGAAAAAGCCCAGAAGATGCACAATCTTTTATCAAAATATCTTTCCTGTCAGGATCCGAAGGATAAGGCGGTTTTCAGGCAGCAGATTATCACAGCTTACTGGGATTTGATGAGGGGTATTGTACCAAAAGCCTCCGGTTCCAATCCTGTTTTGCCAAAAAAATATCTTTTGAGGTTTGGGCTGCTTTTACCTTCCCTGCTTACCCCCGAAGCTAAGGATTTGTTTTCCAGGGTGAATGACACAAATACTTATGGCGAACCGGTTTACTACGTGGACGAGTGGTTTAGGGATGTGTCATTGGGGAAAATAACACCTTCTGCCACAGACGAGGCAAAAGTTTCCAAACGGGATGAAAGCTCACACAATCAGCAGCTTTTGAACAGGGCCCAGGGAAAGCTTCAGAGTGCGGAAAATCTTTTAAAGGCCAAATCCGACGAACGCACCAGGGCGGAGAATTCAATTAAAGAAAAACTGGACAGTATCTGCCAGCATGAGTTTATGCGGGGGTATATGCACTTAAAAGCTCCTTATACCGAACCTCAAAAAAGGACTATTCAGGAAATAAGCGAAGCCTTGAGAAATCTTGTCAAGTTGGACAAGGAGCTTATGGGGTATGCCTCGGATTACGAGCAGGCAAACAGTGATGTAAGAAGCATCGAAGAAAAGATTGAATCCGCAGGAGGGGCAGCAGTAAACACCCAGTCTGCGGTAACCGAGTTGGAAACCATCAGGCAAATGACAAAAATGACTGTAGGAAGACAGGGAAACCATTTCCCCATTTTAACGAAAGAATACTTTCACAATAGTTCCAGGGACATAGGAATCCGGGAAAATGTTATCAATACTCTTGCCTGGATAGAAAGCATTGACCAGGAAGCCTATTGCAGGGCTTATAAAAACCAGCTTAACAGGATTGTTCCCTTTACGATTTTAATTCCGTCTTACGGGGATTTCGGAATATGCTGGGAGCCCTTTGACAGATACAACCGTGTTACCAGCCGGGGACGGATAGCTGTGCCGATGTATCCAAAAAATCTAACCCTTGCAGTTTTAACTGCCGTAGGGGATTTACGCTGGCAGGTTGCAAAAGAAAAGGCCTCTTATTACTGGATGGAAGAAGGTCTTACAGGAAACTACTACCAGTACATTCAGTCAAAAAAGCTTAAAGGTGACCTGAAAGAATTATTTATCAATGACTACATCCTTTGGATGACAAAGGAGAGCGATGGGGTGCAAAGACTTGATAAGGAAGTCAGGGCTATTTTCTGGAGGTTCATGCCTTTTTCCAAGGAAATAAAGGCCAAGCTCAAAACGAGAAGCTATGTTTACCAGGAATTGTGCCAGAGAGATTTAAACAGGGAAATGTCCGACGGATATTGATTTGTTAAAAAAAGAGGCTTTCGGAGACTGTTTTTGTTTCCTGCCCGTTTAGTTTTTTCATGATAAACTGGGATAAGATGGATTCCAGGCTGTCTGTTACAAAATACTGTTTTTTAGCTTAAAAAACTTGAGAGGGTTTTACTTTGGACTTTGGATTTATAAGAGTTGGGACTGCAACTCCCCGCGTTACTGTTGGGAACTGTAAGAAGAATACAGATGAGATTATATCTTTTATAAAAGAAGGCACAGAAAAAGGTTTGAGTATTCTTGTTTTTCCGGAACTCTGCCTTACAGGATATACTTGCGGGGATTTGTTTTTGAATTCGACTCTTTTGGAATCCGCTTCAAAAGAGCTTTTACGGGTTGCCGGAGCAACATGCAATACGGGGATGGCTGTTATAGTGGGAATTCCTTTGGCAGTAAACAATTCCCTGTACAACACAGCAGCTGTTATTTTTGACGGCAGGATTCTTGCTTTTATTCCTAAAACTGCTGTCCCTAATTATTCAGAATTTTACGAGGCAAGGCATTTTTCCCCCGGATTTGAAACTCCCTGTTATATCGAATTTCCCGAAGGGAATCAAACCTCAAAAATACCTTTTGGTACAAATATAATATTCAAGGATTCTTCCTTTGAGCAGCCCGCACTGTTTGCCGTAGAAATTTGCGAAGACATGTGGATTCCCAGTCCCCCTTCTGTTAAACATTCTCTGGCAGGAGCCTTGATTATCGCCAATCTTTCTGCCAGTAATGAAATTATAGGAAAGTCCGAATACCGGAAAACTTTGGTGAAAGCACTTTCAGGAAGGCTGGCAGCGGCATATGTTTATGCTGATGCAGGTCCAGGTGAATCTACCACGGACATGGTTTTCGGAGGGCATAACCTTATTGCGGAAAACGGGGCAATCCTCAAAGAATCCGAGCTTTTTAACGGAGGACTCATTTATACCGAGATTGACCTTCAAAAACTTAATTCAGAAAGGCGGAGAATAAACACTTACTCCCAAAGCTCAAGGAATTTTGATTTATCTTCATACCTTTTTGTCCCGGTAACATTAAAAAAACAGGATTACGGGAAAAAGCCAACAGGAAACGGAAAACTTACGAGAAAAATCCCTCCCCTTCCGTTTATTCCTGAAGAACCGGAGGGACTTAATTCCCGGTGCAGGGATGTAATAAATTACCAGACCCAGGGGCTTATAAAAAGGCTGGAACACACAAGGGCAAAAACCGCTGTTTTGGGGCTTTCCGGAGGTTTGGATTCGACGCTGGCCCTGATTATAACTTCGGAGTCCTTTAAAAAGCTAAGGCTTCCTGAAACAGGAATCCAGGGAATAACTATGCCCTGTTTTGGTACAACCGACAGAACACTTAACAATGCAAAAAAATTGGCTGAAAGTCTTGGAATAACTTTGAGGGAAATTCCAATAAAAAAGGCTGTCATGCAACACTTTGAAGATATTTCCCACAATCCGGAAGAAAAAAATGTTACTTACGAAAATTCCCAGGCGAGGGAACGGACCCAGATTCTTATGGATATTGCAAACGAAATTTCAGGACTGGTAATCGGAACAGGTGATATGTCGGAACTGGCCCTGGGCTGGGCTACCTATAACGGGGATCATATGTCCATGTACGGTGTCAACGCTTCTATTCCAAAAACTTTGGTTCGTCATTTGGTAAAATATTATAAAGACCTCCAGTCAGGGGAATTGAAAGAAGTTTTAACTGATATTCTTGATACTCCTGTAAGCCCTGAACTTTTACCTCCGGAACAAGGTAAAATTTCCCAGAAAACCGAATCTATAATAGGCCCCTACGAACTGCACGATTTTTTTCTGTACTACACTATAAGATGGGGCTTTAGACCAGGAAAAATTTTTTTCCTCGCCTGTGAAGCTTTCCAGGAAAAATTTAAAGAAACAGAAATTTTATTCTGGCTCAAAACCTTTTACCGCAGGTTTTTTAGCCAACAGTACAAGAGATCCTGTATACCTGACGGACCAAAAGTAGGTAGTGTTTCCCTGTCTCCAAGAGGTGACTGGAGAATGCCAAGTGATGCAGACGGAAGTCTTTGGCAAGAAGAACTGGAAGAACTTTAGTCACGGCATCTTAAACCTCTCTGCCCGGGTTTTCAGGGAAAGGTTTTTTCTTAATCCTGCAATCGGCTTTTATAACCGGCATAGCATCCCGCCCTAAGGCAGGCCCTAAGGCAGGATTGTCTTTTTACCCAGGATTGTTGACTCCCTATCTCTTTAAACATATAATTTTTTTATGAGCGAAGATTTTTCCCTGAAAACCCGGGCAGACAATATCCGGGATGTTATCCGTTACATAAAAAGGTTTAACAAGGCTCTTTTAGTCGTAAAATTTGATGACAAGGTTATTGATTCCCCCCTTTTTTTTGAGCACAGCCGGGATTTGGCACTTCTTGCAAATACGGGAATCAAACTCATCCTGATAGCAGGAGCTACAAACAATATAAACAAAATTCTGGAATCTAATGGCGAAACCTGGTCTTTTCAGGGAGAAACAAGGATAACCCGGAAATCTGCCATTAATCTTATTAAGATGGCGGCTTTTGAAACCGCAAGCAAACTTATGAATGCCTTATCTGCGGAAAAAATAACCGGCGTTATGGGGAATTGGGTTTCGGCAAGGGAAAAGGGAATTATAAACGGAATTGACTTTGGTTCTGCAGGAAAAATACACAAAATAACAGCAAAAGATATTTATCCCGTACTTGAACAGGGAATTGTCCCCGTTTTTCCCTGTATCGGATGGAGTACAAACGGTACGGCCTACAATGTTTCTTCTTCGGAGCTAACATTGGAAATTTCAAAATCCCTTAAAGCCGATAAGATTTTTTTTATTTCCATGCCCGAAGAAACCGAAAAGCAAAAGCTTTTGCAAACCCTTTCTATCCAGGGCCATACATCGGTATCAGCCGGTCACCTTGAAAAACTCTTGGAAAGACTTCCGGAGCCAGAAAAAAAGGGAACATTTTATAAATTTCTTATAGACGCATTGGAAACCTGTAAACAGGGAGTAAAAAGAGTCCACCTTTTGGACGGTACAAAAGAAGGTGTTATTCCCTGTGAGATTTTTTCCGAATCCGGCTCCGGTGGGTTTATGGTTTTTGGAAATAATTACGGTGAATTCCGGCAGGCTGTTAAAGAAGATATTCCGGCTCTTTTTTCCCTCATGACCCCGTTTGTAAAGGAAGGTATTCTTTTGCCCAGGACTCAGGAACAACTGGAAGAAAATATAAATAATTACACGGTTTTTGATGTGGACGGAGAAATCAGAGCTTCTGCAGCCCTGATAAATTATCCGGAACAGGGCTTGCAGGAAATAGCAGCCCTGGCCGTAGAAAAAAAATACCGCAGTCTGGGCACCGGGAATGCCCTGGTGCATCATCTTATAAAAAAGGCGAAGGAAGCAGGGGCAAAAGGTGTTTTTATTCTTACCACCCAGACCACGGACTGGTTCAGTTCTCTGGGTTTTGAAGACGGATCTCTGGATTTTTTACCGGAAGCCCGTAGAAAGCTTTGGACAAAGGAAAGGAATTCCAAAGTAATGAAAATTATTTTCTGAATTTCTTTAAATTTTTTTGATTGAAAAGCCGAAAAATTAGTTGTATTCTATGAAATAGAAAATAAAACGCAGGAATATTTGTACATTCTTTGATATAATTGTAATTATGCCGAATCTAAAAATTGAAGCAAAAAAAAACTATGATTCTGTTGTCCAACGGAATGAGCACGCAAAAAATGTTTTAAAAGTTTTGGACGAAAATAAAAATTTTCTTCTCCTAGGGCATACTCTTCCGGATGCCGACTGCATTTCTTCCTTATGTGCCTGGGCATTGATTATAGTAAAACTTAAAAAAAAGGTTTCAATATATCTGCCGGGAAATGTCCCAGAGCAAATAGCCTATCTATTAGATATCTGCCGGTATAACCAAATTTCCGTTTTTCTGGACGATATTCCTGAAAATCTCAAGGTAGAAGCTATTTTTATTCTTGATACTCCAAAACCGGAAATGATAGATGCATCCCCAAGGATTTGGAAACTTATAGAATCTCCGGACATTATAAAAGCTGAAATTGACCACCATCTTGAAAGTGATGCCTCAAGCCTCACCTCAGAGGAATTAAGATTTGTTTCTTCGGCTTCCAGTACCTGTGAACTTATTGCATACCTGATATATAAAATCGGCTCCAAGACAGATTTTGTAAAAAAATACGAAACAGGTGTTCTTTTTACAAGAAACGTAATCCTTTCCATACTTACCGGGATAATCGGTGACACAAAAAACGGGGTAAGGTTTGTTTCAAAAAGAGACAAAAGAATGTTCAACCTGTTTTCCAAATCTCTGGAAAGCAAACTGGATGAATTAACCATAAAAAACAGTAATAATCTGGCAAACCTTGAACAGGTATTTGATGTAATACAGTCACTTTCTTTGAACGAAAAAATACTTATCGAAGAACTTCTTGAAAATGAAATCAAACGGGAAAACATCAGTGCCGTTATTTTAGATGATGACAAATCCAGGGAACTAATCAATAAAACCGATGATTACAGCCTTTTTGTAAATACAATAAAAGATGTTACAGATATCCTTGCGGAACACTCCGGAAAAACGGGGCTTACAATGTACCTTGAAGAGCAGGAAAAAAGATTATACCAGATAAGAATCAGATGCTCAAAATCCTACAATAAAATCGACTTGCGTACTATCTTGACAAATTTGAAAATAGAAAACGGAGGAGGACATCCGGGAGCAATCGGATTAAGGATTCCCCCGGATGCAGGTCTTTCCCAGAAAGAAATATTCGATATGATAGCCAGGGAGATAGACCTTATGGTCTCCAAAGTCTGAAATCATGCCTTACCGGCAACAAGAACCTTTTTATTTGCAAAAAATTTGTATTTATTGTTCAAAGAAATAATCAAATCGGCCGCAACAAAAGCTACGTTTAAAAGATAAATCGCAAAAACATAGTTTATCTGATGGTTGAGTATTTTCCCTGAAATTCCAAAAAAATAACCTACAAGAATTATAATTTCAAAAAGAAAACTTTTCCCTTCGGAATTCTTTGATTTAAAAGATTTGTAAGCATTTATCGGCCATGAAAAACCGAATGCAATAACCATCAAAGCCTCAAATAAATTTGCCATAAAAAGCCTCCAAATATTCTTTATTCTAAACAAAGTATATTGATTTTATTTAATAATGTATAATAT
>JADIMM010000075.1 GCA_017694795.1 Candidatus Gallitreponema excrementavium | reverse complement strand
TCCAAGGCGGAGCACTGGATGAACAATTATCCAAGACGGATTCACGGCGGAAAAACTCCCGCCATGATATATAAAAAATGTTGTAATTTCTGACAGAAAAGTGGGGAATTATTCTTTACAAGTTACTACAATATACCGTAACAGTTATATTCCTATGTCAGCACAATCAACACCGGGTACAAACCTGCAAACTGCATCACCCTGTCCCATACAAAAACAAAACATCATCCAGGAATATTTTCTCCCATAAACCCAGCCCCTGAAAAACCGGATTTCCGTACCTTAATAATCTAGCGGGATTCCATCCCCGCATCCAAAAGGTTATTCTTCTCTCCGGAAAGTGGAATTCCCGTCGTAGCCCCAAAACTGCCCTGGATAATCTGCATAAGCCCCAGGGAATTTTCTATCATGCTCATTAAAAGCTGCTTTATTTTAAGGCTTTCTTTCTCGTCTATGCTATCATCAGCCTTAAGACTTTCGGTTATTGCCAGGTTTAAATCCGCAGCATCTTTCATCATCAAAGCCATCTGGGATGCCAGCTGCTTGTAAGAATAAGACTTTTTTTCTTCTACCACCGAAGAAACATTGTCTACAATCGTAACAAGATTTTTAAGCTGATGAACCATGTGTGGATTAGGATTCCTCTCCACTTCTATCCGCCAGTTTTCAAATCTTGTAAGAATCCTCTCCAAAAGTTTTTTTATTTCACCATTGGATACATCATTAGAAAACATACCGTCCATAAAATCATCCATAAAATTATTCAGACCCACAAATACTATAACATCCAAAACATAAAAACATAACAAATTATTTCCAGAATCGGCATACTGCCGGAACAAAGCCGTAAATTATGCCGATGCCGGAATTCCAAAGTAGAAGCCGTCAAAATTGTTGCATTAAGCCCCTTTCCAATAATCAATATATAAGATATTATAACTTACGGCAATTTAAAGTATTGCAGTATAACAGTGTCAAACTTAAACCGGAAATATTCCCCGGCTTTGCCATAACAGGGAAATTTATTTTCCGGTAAAAACAATAAAAAACAGAATGGGAAATCATGAAATTCAACGAACTATCATTAAACGAAAAATTACTTAAAGCCATTGAAGAAACCGGATACACCCAGTGTACTGCTGTACAGGAACAGGTGGTAAGAGCCGCCCTTTTGGGAAAAGACCTGTACGTCCAGTCCCAGACCGGTACGGGAAAAACCGCAGCATACCTTATACCGGTTTTCCAGAGACTGCTTGAAGATTCCAATGCAAAGGGAAAAAAAGCCCTGATTATGGTTCCAACAAGGGAACTTGCAGTACAAGTTGAAGAAGAAGCAAAAAGCCTGTCCCAAGGGTTGGACTTTGTATGCGGCAGTTTTTACGGCGGCGTAGGATACCAGAAACAGGAAAAACTCCTTAAAAAGGGTACAGACGTAATAATCGGCACACCGGGCAGGGTTATAGACCTCCACGACCGGAAACTTATGAATTTAAGTGAAGTGGCTGTCCTTGTAATAGACGAAGCAGACAGAATGTTTGACATGGGCTTTTACCCGGATTTAAGGAAACTGATTAAATTCCTGCCTGAAGCAAAAAAAAGACAGACCATGCTCTTTAGTGCCACCCTCAACACGATGGTAAAAAACCTTGCATGGGAATACACATTGGATCCGGAAGAAATTACCATTGAATCTGAAAACATAACCGTTTCAGAAATCGACCAGGAACTTTTTCATGTATCAAGCGACGACAGAATGAAGCTTCTTTTGGGGATTCTAAAAAACGAAAACCCGGAAACAGTAATAATATTCTGCAATACAAAAAAGAAATGCGAAATTATTTCAAAACGGCTGGTTTTGAACGGAATCCAGTCTGAATTTATAATAGGTGACCTTCCTCAAAAAAAGCGTCTCCAGGTAATAAACGACTTTAAACAGGGAAAAATCCGGTGTCTGGTGGCTACAGATGTTGCTGCCAGGGGAATCGACGTATCGGATTTGTCCATGGTTATAAACTACGAGCTTCCCAACGAAGCAGAAAATTATGTCCACAGAATCGGAAGAACTGCCAGAGCCGGAAAATCCGGAAAGGCATACTCATTCTGCTGCGAACAGGATGTATACAATCTTCCTGCCGTTGAAAGATACATAGAAATTAAAATACCGGCACAGGTTGCCACAGAGGATTTGTTTGAAGAAGATAAATCAAAGGGAGTATACATAAAACTCGACAACTACGATGACCAGGAAGAAGATTCCGGCAGGGAAATCAGAAGACAGCGGAATTCCGGTAATAATTACCGGCACAGTTCATATGAAAAAGGCCGGAGAGCCGGTAACGGAAGAAATGCCGGGCAATATGCCGGTAAAAACCGCCGCGACGATAAGAGAAGGAAACCTTCCCAAACCGGTGAAAATTATACAAAAGACCTTTCAAATCTTTCATTCGAAGAAAGAATGGAAGTCTATAAAAAGAAATACGGCGGCAAGTCTGCCACCGGCAAAAAAACTTACACAAAACCACAAAATAAAAACTATACAAAAAAACAAAACCAGCATGTCAACAGGGAACAAAGCGGTAAAAAAGCAGAAACTGCAAAAAAACCCTCAAAGGGAATTCTCAAAACCTTGTTCGGAAAAATTTTCGGAGGAAAAAAATGATTACTGTCACAGATTTATGCCTTAAATTCAGCGAAAAACCACTGTTTAAAGATGTAAACCTAAAGTTTACTCCGGGAAACTGTTACGGAATTATCGGTGCCAACGGAGCAGGCAAATCAACTTTTCTGAAAATTCTTTCCGGTGAAATAGAATGCGATACAGGCAGTGTTTCAATAACTACAGGAGAAAGACTTGCCGTTTTAAAGCAGGATCATTTTGCCTTTGACGAATTTACGGTAAAAGAAACCGTTATGCAGGGATTTCCCAGGCTTTATCAGGTTCAGCAGGAAAGGGAAGCCATATACGAAAAGGAAGACTTTACCGAAGAAGACGGCATCAGGGCTTCCGAACTGGAAGGGGAGTTTTCCGAACTTGGAGGCTGGGAAGCCGAGAACCAGATAGAGCAGATGCTTTCCGGTCTTGGTCTGGAAGAAGAATTCCACGACAGATACATGAAGGAACTGGACGAAAGCCAGAAAGTCCGAGTTCTTCTTGCCCAGGCGATTTTCGGCAACCCGGATATTCTGCTTTTGGACGAGCCTACAAACGGTCTTGACCTTGAATCCATTTCATGGCTGGAAGAATTCCTCATAGATTTTCCCAACACTGTTATCGTAGTTTCCCATGACAGGCACTTTCTGAATTCAGTCTGCACACATATCTGCGACATAGATTATGGTAAAATCCGTATGTATTCCGGGAACTATGATTTCTGGTATCAAATGAGCCAGATAATGCAGAGGCAGAACAAAGACCAGGCGAAAAAACGTGAAGAAAAAATGAAGGATTTGAGGGAATTCATCCTGAGGTTTGCCTCCAATGCAGCCAAAAGCCGTCAGGCAACCAGCCGCAAAAAGATTTATGACAAACTTGCCCTTGAAGAAATTGAAGTAACAAGCCGTAAATTCCCCTATGTAAACTTTAAACCGGACAGGGAAATCGGAAACAATGTTTTAAGGGTGGAAAAACTTTCTTATGCCCAGGAAGGAATCCAGCTTTTAAAGGATTTTGATTTAACTGTAAACAGAACCGATAAAATTGCCTTTGTAGGAATTGAGCACAACTCAAAAACCGCCTTTTTTGACGCAATTACTGAAACCATAAAGCCGGATTCCGGCGATGTTTACTGGGGGCAGACAACATCCTTTGCATATATGCCAAAGGATACAACCTCTTATTTTAAAAATGACTACAATATCACCGACTGGCTCCGGCAATACTCAAAAGAGCAGGATGATGCTTACGTAAGGGGGTTTTTGGGAAGAATGCTTTTTTCCGGTGACGAATCATTAAAACCGGTAAAAGTGCTTTCCGGTGGAGAAAAGGTAAGGTGTATGCTTTCGAAACTGATGCTTTCCGGTGCAAATGTGCTCATCTTTGATGAACCTACAAACCACCTGGATTTGGAGGCCATAACCTCATTAAACCAGGCTTTGATTGATTTTCCCGGAGTCGTACTTTTTAATTCCCATGACCACGAATTTGTAAATTCAATTGCAAACCGTATAATCGAAATTACACCTAACGGCGTCATAGACAGGATGATGGGCTTTGACGAATACATTGCAGACGAGCAAATTAAAGCCATGAGAAATGAACTTTACGGAGGAAAACTCAAAAAAGTCATTTTATAGCAAACAAAACAGGGTACCCTTCCGGATTCTTGTTTCCGGGAGGGGGATAATTTCCGAAAATAAATAAACTTTTGTTTTTGTTTGCCAGTTTTTTAAATAGGTAGTAATATCTAGATAATGGCCAGATTCACACCTCATAGAATAATTACCAGAATGGAAATGTCTTCTTTCTTAAACTCCACCAGAAACGGAATGGTTATGGTAATGCCGTTACTGATAATCGGTGCATTCTCCCAGGTTTTTTTAAATTTTCCTGTATCTTGGTACCAGGAATTTTTATCCAGTGTTCCGGGAAGTGTTTTAGCAGAAATTTTGCACGTAATATACAACGCAACCATAGGGATAATCTCGATATATATCACCTGCACAATAAGCCTTTCTTATGCCCAGATAAATACCAGACAGCCAGAGTTTATGTACGGCCCTCCCCTGACAGCTGTTGCCTGCTTCCTTATTGTTTCCGGAGCTGCATTTTCAGAAAAAGCCTTTGTCTCATTTCTTGGCGTAAAGGGGATTTTTTCGGCAGTTTTCGCAGCTGTCATTTCATCTTATCTGTATACATTTTTTAGCGGAAAACTGCCTTTCTTTACAAGGGTCTATTCGGACGGAGAAGATTCTATCTTTGTAAAATCCATCAGGGCCATTGTCCCTGCCACAATAACAATGGCAGCCTTTTCTGTATTCACTATTTTGTTTATAAAGATTTTCAATGTATCAGGCTTCCAGGAATTTACCGTCAATATAGTCAACTATGCATTTAAAAATATGGGAAATAATATTTTTACAGCCCTTTTTTACCTTGTGGTTCTGCACTTATTCTGGTTTTTTGGAATACACGGAAGTTATGTGCTGGAAGAAGTTACAAACAATATTTTTTTAGTAGAGGCATCTGCTGTTTCTGCTTCCGGCGGAGCCCTGATAAACAAAACTTTCTTTGATGTATTTGTTTATACAGGAGGCTGCGGTTCCACCCTCTGCCTGCTTATCGCTTTAATTCTTTTCTCCAGATGGAACAGTAACAAAAGACTGGCAAGAACATCCTTTTTTCCACTCATATTCAATATAAACGAAATTATGGTTTTCGGGCTGCCTCTTTTTTTCAATTTCTATTTTATTGTTCCATTCATAGCTGTACCCTTGGTTTCAGCATTGGTCTCATACCTTGCTATTATTTCAGGATTGATTCCCCCGGCAATAAATCCAGTGGAATGGACAACCCCCGTCTTTGTAAGTGGCTGGCTTGGAACAGGGACATTTTATGCTGTTTTGATACAGATTTTGAATCTAACTCTAGGCGTGCTTATATACAAACCTTTTGTTAAGCTTTTCGACAAGCAAAAAGAACTGAACATGGTTGCAAAGGTAAACCAGGTAGTCGGGATCCTAAAGGAAAGCGAAGCAAAAAACGAACCGGTAAACTTAACCGGGATGCCTGGTTTTACCGGGAATTTTGCCCGGAGCCTGTCAGCCGATCTTGAAAAGGCAATAGAAAACCGGGAACTGGAAATATATTACCAACCCCAGTTTGATAACAATAATGAGTGTATCGGCGTAGAAGCTCTTTTACGGTGGAATCATAAAATTTTCGGATTTATTTATCCGCCTCTGATAATAAAAATTGCCCAGGAAACCGGTTTGATTCATGCACTGGAAAAACTGATTTTTAAAACTGTAATCGATGATATTCCGCAAATCAATGAGGCAGCAGGCAAATTAATTAAGATTTCAATCAATATTTCAGCCAATACTATTCCTCTCCCTGAATTTGAAACATCCCTCCAGGAAATAACAAACAAACCGGTATTCAAGCCTAATCAAATATGTATAGAGGTAACGGAGCAAACCGCACTTATCGTAAATGAAAAAACGGAAGGGATTTTTTCCAGAATAAGCGACATGGGTTTTCTGCTTGCCATAGATGATTTTTCAATGGGACACACTTCCCTTTCCTATCTCCAGTCAAGGCATTTTGACTTTTTGAAACTGGACGGAAGCCTTGTCACAGGAATGGCAAAGAACCCCAGATTTTTGGACATAATAGGCTCCATAATGTTCCTTTCAAAATCCCTGGGATTTAAAGTCATTGCAGAATTCGTGGAGACAGAAAACCAGGTAAAACAACTTGAAAACATGGGATGTGTACTATACCAGGGTTACCTTTTCAGTCCGGCAGTACCAATCAGCAGACTTTCCGAAGCCATAAAGGCGGGGGAACACAGCAGGGAACAGAAAAAAGAAAAGGCTGAACAAAAGAGAGTAGAATAGAGCATTTTCCGAGCAGGACTGCCTTTTGTTAATGAAATTCCCCCCATCTTTTTCCCTTTTCTATGGAAACTTTCAGGGGAATCCTCAATTTTACGGCATTTTCCATTTCTTCCCTTATAAGCGGAATTACCCTTTCAGCCTCTTCCTCCGGGGCCTCAAAAATTATCTCGTCGTGAACCTGCAAAATCATCTTAGTTTTCAGGTTCTGCTTTTTTATTGCCTTGGACAAATTAAGCATGGCAACCTTTACAATGTCTGCTGCCGAGCCCTGTATAGGAGTATTAATCGCAGTTCTCTCGGCACCTGCCTTTTCCGTCTTGTTTTTGCTGTTTATTCCGGTAATTATTCTCTTACGTCCCATTATTGTGGACACATATCCGTTTTTCTCCCCTTCAAGAATCACAGAATCCAAAAACTCCCTCACCCCTCTGTATGTCCTGAAATAGGAATCTATAAAATTTTTTGCCTCAGTGCGGGAAATCCCCAGTTCCTTTGCCAGTCTGAAAGCACTCATCCCGTACATAACCCCAAAATTGATTGTCTTTGCAACCCGCCTCATTTCCGGGGTAACATCCGGCTCTTCCACAGCAAATATCAGCATGGCAGTTCTTTTATGGACGTCTTTACCGTCTGTAAAAGCCGCCATCAGGTTTTCGTCCCGGGAAAGGTGGGCAAGAACAACCAACTCAATCTGGGAGTAATCTGCTGAAATTAAAACCTTTCCCTTACCGGCACAAAATGCCTGCCGGATTCTCCGGCCTTCTTTTTCCCTGACAGGAATATTCTGCAAATTCGGGTCCTTGCTGGAAAGCCTTCCGGTTGCTGTTCCCGTCTGCATAAAGCTGGTGTGAATCCGGTGGTTTTTGTCACATAAAAGCGGCAGTGTATCCACATAAGTGGATTTAAGCTTTGAAAGTCTCCTATAATTCAATATTTCCCTGGGAAGTTCATGAATTTCAGCCAGTTCTTCCAACACAGAGCTGTCTGTTGAATATCCGGTTTTAGTCTTTTTTCCGGTAGGGAGTTTTAATTCTTCAAAAAGTATTGTCTGGAGTTGTTTTGGAGAAGAAATATTAAAGCTCTTTCCGGCAATGGTATAAATCAGATTTTCCAATCCTTTAATTTCCGTTTCCAACTCTTTTGAATATTCTTTTAGTTCCGAGGGATTTATTTCAACCCCCTCCTGTTCCATCATTGCAAGCACAGGCATAAGAGGCATTTCAATATCGTAAAAAAGGGAGTCCAGTTTATTTGTCTTTAAAAGGGGTTCTGTATATTTATAAAAACGGAAACAAAGATCTGAATCTTCACCACCGTATAAAACAGCCTTGTCAAAGGGAACCATATCAAAAGTTTCGCCTTTTGGAACCAGGGTGTCATACTCTATTGTAGTCAAACCGAGGTAACTTTTTGCAAGGGAGTCAAGGGAATAGGCTGCCCTGTCAGGGCTAAGGAGCCAAAAAGCAACCATGGTATCGTAAAATTTACATTCCGGTATTTTCATCCCGTTTGAAACAAGTACCCTGTAATCAAATTTACCGTTGTGCATTATTACCGTAATTTCAGGGTCAGAAAAGATTTCCTCCAAAACCGGAATACAGTCCTGCCAGGAAAGATGCTCAATCTGATCTGTAAGGGAAGAAAGCATTATGGGAACATAGAAGCCCTCACCCTCCTTTAGAGAAAGGGAAAACCCGACTATTTTTGCTTCAAGAGGGTTTAATCCGGTTGTTTCCGTATCAAAGGCAACTATTTTGTTTTTTAATGCAAGACTTACAATATTTTTTAATTCTTCCATTTTTGTAATTCCGGTATAATCCCCCCTGTTTTCCTTATACATGGACGGGGAGACCTCTTCCAGGAATTTAAGATTTTCCGGATTTGAAATTATCTTTTTTCCGGAAGAACTGTCTTTTCTGGTTAAATCCGACACCGGGGCAAACAGTTTTGCCACAGCAGGAGCCCCTTCCCGGATAAGAATCCTGGCACCCTGCTCAAAATCCGGGTTTGCAATGGAAGCCTCCTCTCCGGGACAATTAAGGGGAACCCTTTCTTTTAATTCAATAAGATTTTTTGAAAAATAAGCACTTTCCTTTCCTTCCCTTAATTTTTTGCCGATGGCACCGGAAATCCCGTCAATATTGCTGTAGATTCCGTCCAGGGAGCCGTACTCAGCCATTAACTTTACCGCAGTTTTTTCCCCGATTCCCTTCACCCCGGGAATATTGTCTGCCGTGTCACCTATCAAAGAAAGAATATCCACCATCCCAGCCGGCGAAACACCCCACTCCGCCTTTACATCTTCTTCACCCATTATCTGCCAGGCACCGGTTTTTGTGGAACGTACCATTTCGGTGGTTTTGTTGATAAGCTGCATTAAATCCTTGTCCGAAGAAATAATACGGCAGGGTCTGGAAACAGCAGAACACTGGTTGGCAAAGGTAGCAATAATATCATCCGCCTCATAACCGTCCATCCTTATAATGGGAATTCCCATTGCAGTAAGAATTTCTTCTATAACCGGAATCTGTTCGTGCAAATCTTCGGGAGTTTTCTGCCGGTTTGCTTTATACTCAGGATAAATTTCATGTCTGAAAGTCTTTGTCCTGGAATCAAATACTGCCACAAAATAACCGGGATTAAAAGTTTTAATAAGGCTGTGCAGAATCCTGAAAAAACCGAAAATACTTGATATGTTCCGGCCCTCTTTGTTTATGAGAGGATTGTTAATAAAAGCGAAATAAGAACGGTATATAACCCCGTAAGAATCCAGTAAGTAAAGGGTTTTGTCTTCAATGATATTATTGGGTTCCATTTTTTACCTCAGGGTGGAGTATAGCATAATATCTTGTTTTTACAAATAAAAATGTATATAATTGTCAGTAAATAACAGCCGGCAAATCAACAGCCGGCGGACTTAGGGCCGGCAGATTTGCGGGGTTGGGGGATTCCGGCCCCTTTCAGGCAAAGGATTCCTTTTCGGAGGTATAAAATAATGGCAGAAATAAGATACGATGACTTACTGGATTTGGAAGAAGAAGACTTTGATACTGTATTGGCTAAGGATATAAACTTTACCGGTCTTATAAAATTCAAGGAACCATTTATGATTAAGGGGCAGGTAAAGGGGACCATCGATGCAGTAAGTGATTTGTGCATTTCCGAAGAAGCTGTTGTAGAAGCCGACATAAGGGCAGACAGGGTTCTTGTCAAAGGCACAGTAAAGGGAAATATAAAAGCCTACAAGGTTGTCCATGTGTTTTCATCCGGGGCACTAACAGGGGATATTGAAGCTCCCGATGTTATTCTGGAAAAAGGCTGTTATTTCAACGGAATATGTTCCATGAGGAGACAGGATTAACTAATGAAAAAGATATTTTTTTTGTCTGCAGTCCTGCTGTTTTCGGCTTCCTTGTATTCCCAGCAAAAACCGGATGCCTTAAAGGCCTATAACGAAGGACGCTATAAAGAGGCCATATCCATCTGTCAGAATGAAATTGTACAGACTCCCAGAAATATAGACAGTTATGTTGTCCTCTGCTGGGCTCTTTTAAAGGAAAACCGGTATGACGAAGCCTATTCCTGGGCCGCTTCCGGCAGGGAGGTAAGCCCCTATGAACCAAGGCTTATAGAGGTGCAGGGAGAGGCCATGTTTTACAAGGGAAAAAATGACGACGCCCTTAAGCTTTTTCAGGATTACATTGCTTATGCACCAAACGGAGGCAGAATCGGCCTGGTGTACTTTCTTATGGGGGAAATTTATATAAGACAGGGACAGTATAACCACGCAGACATAGCGATTACCACAGCAGTTTTATACGATGACAACAACAGCAACTGGTACACCCGGCTTGGGTATGCAAGGGAAAAGGCAGGCAGTTATGTCCAGGCAATAGAAGCCTACGAAACAGCCCTGAAAATCGACCCGGGAATTCAGGATGCTGTCCGCGGCAGAGACCGTTCAATTGCCTCCTCCCGAAGGTAGTATCTTTGAATTTTTATATCCGTTCCCTTTCCCTTGGCTGCAAATTAAACCAGATAGAATCAGAGTCCATTGCTGCAAAATTCACCACTGCCGGCTTTAAAATAGCAAAACCCGGGGAGGGCATTCCGGACGGAAAGGTTGTTTTAAGCATCATTAACACCTGCACGGTAACCGGAAAAGCCGAACAAAAAGCAAGACATTCCATACGTGACTTATTGCGGCAGGATCCGGACTCGCTGGTACTTGTAACGGGCTGTTACGCCCAACTTGAAGCAGAATATCTCTGTAATATGGATAACCGGATTCTGGTTGTCCAAGGTGAAAAAAAAGGGAACCTGTCGGAACTTCCCGGTTTTTTAACCCTTGAAACCGGCGGAAAACTTGTTTCCGATGACATGGAAAATCCCTGCAAATTCAAAAGTGAATTTGCACGGATTCAAAGCAAAATTGGGGAATTTCCTTATTTATTCAAGCCCGGAAAAAACAAGGCATCCCCGGAAACAGTAATTAGGGAAACTTTCCCTGCACCTGATACTGCCCCGCCCCGGAAAATCCGGAAAAATCCACCCCAAAAAGGCAAAATCCTTTTGAATTCGTTTAAAAACGATGAAACTGCATTCAACCTTTCCACCGACGAACTTCTTTTTCATTCCAGGGCATCGATAAAAATACAGGACGGCTGTAACTACAGATGCAGTTACTGTAGAATCTGCTATGCAAGAGGAAGTTCCGTATCCCTTAACCATAATGAAGTTGTAAACAGAATACAGAATCTGGAAAACAAAGGATGGGAAGAAGTTGTTTTAACCGGGGTGAATCTATCTCTTTACAAAAGCGGTAATTTGGATTTTACGGGACTTTTAAATCTGATTATTCAGAACACAAAAAAAATCATGATACGGATTTCCAGCCTTTATCCAAATTATGTGGACGAAGCATTTTTGAGGGTTGTTTCTTCTCCCAGAATTGCCCCCCATTTCCACCTTTCTATCCAGTCAGGAAGTGAAAGGATTTTAAAACTTATGAGGCGTCCCCATTCAGCAGAAGAAATTTTTCTAGCCGTGGAAAACCTCAGAAAAGTAAAAGACAACCCCTTTTTGGCCTGTGATATAATCACCGGATTTCCCGGGGAAACAGAAGAAGATTTTTCTGAAACCCTGGAAATGTGCAGAAAAATAAAATTCAGTTGGATTCACGGCTTTCCGTTTTCTCCCAGACCCGGAACTGAAGCCTGGTATATGGAACCCAGAATTCCCCAAAGAACAGCCGGGGAACGCCTTAAAATACTTACAAAGCTGGCACTCAGTGACAGAAAAGACTATATTTCTTGCTGTTTGAACAAAACTTATTCGGGGATAGTAGAAACCGCCCGGAAAACAGGAAGCTGTATTCTTACCGACAATTACCTTCACTGCCTGGTTTCCGGAACACAGGAACTTAAAACCGGCACCAGGGTTTCTGTAAGACTAAAGGAAAATTTATTGGACACAAAGCCTTCCGGAAATTTTTCACTGGGGGATTTTGATTGCTCCGGCGATATAGAATTTTTCCCCTGAATTTTGTTATAATTCCTTATAGAATATGAATCAACTTATATTAAATTTTTGCCGATAATAACCGGGGTATCTTATAACTTTTATGAAAAGAGGACTTTAATGAAAAACAAACTGTTTTATGTTTTATTTCCCTTCTTTTTTTTGGGTCTTACCTCCTGCCAGCAGGTGTTTGAAACCTCCGTTTTTGAATTTGCTGCAAGAGATAATCCCAGAATAAGTTCGAATGTAAGTACCGACAAACTGATACAACTGGGAATAGAGAATTCTACGGATGCAAAAACTTCAAAGGCAGTTTTTGATGCCCTGACAAAGAAAGATTTGACCGGGTTGAGCAGCCAGGACAAGGCTTCCGTTCTTACAATCGGGGTTAATGCCTCAAACACAAATAATGCAGTAATGACAACAGTTGACGGTTTTTTAAAAGAGAATACGTTGGACAACATTTCTTCCCTTTCCGAAGAAGAACAAAAAAAACTTTTGGAAAGCGTTGTAAAAAATGTTGATACATCTGTATATACCAATGAAAAATTCAGGGAATTAATCAACGACGAAGATGTTCTTAATGCGTCAAGCCCGGAAACACTTTGCTTTGTATCGGCTGTAATCCTTACCTACAGCTACAACAAATATAAGACCGAACCGGATCCCTTTGAGGCCCTGGCAGACGCAGCCGTGGACGGCAGTGACCCCGAAATGGCGGACCTGAAAACCGTTGCAGAAAAAATAACAAACATAACCATAACAAACACTGAAGATTCCGGACCGTTGGGTTCGGTTTTCGGGGATTTAGCCGATATGATTTCCGGCATAATTTCCAAATGAGGTTTAAATGAAAAAAATTCTTTTCCTGTGCTGCATTATTTTTCATGGTATATTGTCCTTTGGGGTGGATTTAAAGACCTTTGTTCCGGTTTCCCCCTCAATAGGTTCTGCCCGTTTTTCAGGTATGGGAGGCCCCCATACTGCAATGACGGACTGTGACTTTGAGTCATTTTTTAACAATCCCGCAGTTTTCGGCTTTGTCCAGGATGAAAAATGGATGTTTTCAAGGCTTTCTGCCAAAATTGAAGGCCCCACCATGGAATTGCTCAATTCTATTCCCAAGCTTAAATCGGGGGGATCAGAGGTTTTAAACGTTTTAACACCTTTTATTACAGCCTCCAACGGGCTTACCATTACCGGTGATGTGCAGGGCCCATTGGCCTTTGGTTGGATGGACAGAAATATAGGTATCGGAGTCTTTAACAGGACATTTTCAAGCCTTTCGGCACCAAATATGACAACCTCATACTTTAATTTGGGAGAAGAAATAGCCCTGTACTGCAGTTACGGCAGGGTTGTCCTAGATAAACCCCACCATGTCGTTACGGTGGGAGGAACAGCAAAGGGATTCCTTCAATTTATCCTTTCCCAAAACGGAAGTGCATCCCAGGTTGTGGATTCCATAGCAGACTTTAATATTAAGGAAATACCGGTTATTTTTTCCAGGGGTTTTGGAATCGATGTTGGTGCCCAGTATATCTTATATAATGTTGTTTCATTTGGTATTTCAATAAGGGATTTATTAAGTCCGGCTTTTTATTCCCTCCATGGAAATTTAAAAGACCTTTTTACTGGAAAAGCCGCCCAGGATGTAAGGTACGGTTTTTTAAAGCCAAACCTTGCCCTTGGCCTGTGTTACAGCCCCAATATTCCCTGGCTTTCAAATTATATAACCAGGTGGGATTTTATGATTGACTACTATAACCTGCTGGACTTTATCCCGTTTATTACGCCATATTTCCGTAACCCGATTTTAAACTTATCGGTAGGAACCGAACTTACAATCCACAATGTTTTAAGATTCAGGATGGGGTTAAATGAAGGATACCTTGCAGCCGGAACGGGCCTTGATTTGTCATTCTGCAAAATGGATATTTCCATATCAGGAAAAGAGCTTGGGTACGAACCCGGATCAAACCCCCAGTATGTAATGGAATTCACCCTTACATTTGATTATTAAAATCCACATTTTCAAACCGGAACACACCATGAAAACCTCTTTATGTATTGACTTTTTTTTTAAAATTTCCTATTCTATACAGGCGTCGGGCTACTAGCTCAGTAGGTAGAGCAACGCCCTTTTAAGGCGTGGGTCACAGGTTCGAATCCTGTGTAGCTCAGCAGGCTGTCCATTGGCAAATTTTATGCAGGGCAGCCTTTTTTTTCTCTCCGGCAGGAAGTCTTGCCCCTTTTTATAATTTTAACTTCCAACCCGTACTTTCCCAAACCACAAAAATAAAAGATTGACTTACGGCATAAAATCCATTAAGTTTGACCAATATGAGAGAGTGGAAAATGAAAAGAATTTATGCAGCTTTTTGTCTGGCCTTTTTTTCAAGTTTACTTACCGCCCAGAATTATACGGAGCGGGATAAGGCGGCTATGTACTGGTCTGCAGGTGAATGCAAAAAAGTAATGCAGGAGATTACAGATTTGTACTCCGGTACAGTGGCTGCCTATCACTTTTACAAAGCCGGGCAAATCGAAGTTAAAAACCACCTTTTAATCAACATTGACAGATATGATAGGATTTTTTATGAGTTTTACTTGAATCTGTTTAAATTTGCATCATACTTTGATGATTTGGAAAACTCAGCCCGCCCCAACGAACCTTGGAATGAAAAACAACTTACAGCGTTTTATTATTTTTTATCAGACTACGATGCTTTTATTTCAAAACTGAAAACCATTTATCTCGATAAAGAGGACGCAGGAGAGATGATTTTCGGAATTTTTCCAAAAACACAAAAACTCTTAGACTCCAACCCGGAAAAAACGACTCTTACAGATAATCTTTTCAGAAAGATTTCGGAAATGGAACTTACAGATTTTCCTGATAAAAATGAAGAAGCCTGGACTTTTCCGAAAAGAATAAAAACCCCGCCGCCAGCCAGGTAAATACATTTTTCCAAATTTCCAATAAAAGCCATAAAGCAGCCCGTTTTTTGAATTATTTTCAAAAGGATTATCTCGGGGCTTGCTTATAAGTATATATGGCTGATATAATAATCCCATGAATATTTTTCACGGCATCCCGGCTTCCTGGGGAATAGGAATCGGCCCGGCAAGGATAATAAAAGAAACCTTATCGGAAAAATTTCCGGTTTACGAGATTTCAGCCTCCGATGTTCAGGCGGAATGGAACCGTTTTCTTAAAGCCGTGGAATCCGCTAAAAAAGACATTTCTGCACTGGAAGAAAGTGCCTCCCCGGACGAAAAGCTTATCTTCCAGTCCCACAATCTTATGCTGTCCGACCCGGAAGTACTCAAGGCAATACGGGAGAGACTTGAAACCCAGCTTCAAAATGTGGAAAAAATCGTATTCGATTTAAGCCGGGAATATTCCAATATACTCGCAAATTCCGGTGATCCCTATCTTAAAGAAAGATCAGCTGATATTGAAGATGCCTATGACAGGGTAATAGAATTCCTTACTTCAAAAACCCGGGATAAATTCAAGAAAGTAAAAAAAGGCGACATAGTCTGTGCAAAAAGCATAAAACCCTCCGATGTTGCAACATTAAAAGAAAAGAAAGTTGCAGGTTTTATTCTGGAAACAGGAGGCACAACCAGCCATACCGCCATCCTTGCCCGTGGTTACAGGATACCCTGTGTTATGGGTGTCAGGGGGATTACAGAATATATTCAGAATAATGAAACCTGCATTATTAACGGCCAGTACGGAGTCGTATTGAGCAGCCCTGACGAAGAGACAATGAATTCTTACCAGGGACAGAAACAGGCAGATCAGGAAAGGGTTCTCAGACAGACCCTTCTCCGTAAAAAGCCCTGCTGCACAAAGGACGGATGCCAGTGCAACCTTCTCATGAATGCAGGTCTTCCCAAGGATGTTAAACAGGCTTTGGAAGAACTTGTCCCAGGCATCGGCTTGTTCAGGTCGGAGTATGTATTCATTCAGAAATCGGAAGAACACCCGGAATATTTTTTTATCTCTGAAGAAGAACAGTACGAGTCCTATTCCTATGTCTTAAAAGCAATGGGAAAAAAGAGTGTAACAATCCGCACACTGGACGTAGGCGGAGACAAGATGTTTCCTGGACAGGATGCCCTTGGAGAAAAAAATCCCCTTTTAGGGTGGAGGGGAATAAGGTTCAGTTTAGCCCAGCCTGAAATTTTTAAAACCCAGATAAAAGCCCTTTTAAGAGCCAGTGTCACGGGAAATCTTAAAATTATGTTTCCCCTTATTTCTTCTCTGGACGAATTTCTAAAAGCCAGGAATTTCGTTAATCAGGTTGCAGATGAGTTAAAATCCAAAAATATTCCCATTGCAGAAAACATAAAGATAGGCACAATGATAGAAACCCCTGCGGCCGCAGTCTGCGCAGATCAAATCGCAAAATACTCAGACTTTTTTTCCATAGGGACAAATGACTTAATACAGTACTGCATGGCTATAGACCGTGAAAATGAAAATGTTGCAAACCTTTACGACCCATGTAACCCTGCAGTTATCAGATTGCTGAAAAACATTACCGATGCCGGAATAAAGAACAATATCCCGGTTTCAGTTTGCGGGGAAATCGCAGGACTTCCGGAAATGGTTTTTTTGATGCTTGGAATGGGATTGAGAACATTCAGCATGAATGCTGCCGCCTTGGGACAGATACGTGAAATGATAACAAAAGTTTGGCTTTCTGATGCAGAATCTGCTTTTAACGAAATTCTTAAAATGGACAATGGCTCTGAAATCAGTAAATATATAAATTCAAAAATGAAAGAATCAATCAACAGGAATTAAAATACAAATGGCAAGAATAATCGCTCCACAAAAAAAGTATTACAGAAGGGACAAAAATAATATGGACCGGAAAGCCCCCGTAACAAGCAAAACCGGTGGAACAAAAACAGGTGGAAAGAATCAAATTTCACTTGATGACTTTTCGGAAAAAGACCTTGCGGAACCGGAAAACCTGGACATACAGGAACCCGGGGAAGAAACAGAAAACGGAACCGGATTTTCCAGGGAAAAAAAATATAAAAATCTCCCCCTTGTGGTAATTGCAGGCAGACCAAATGTGGGAAAATCCACCCTTTTTAACCGCTTTCTTCATAAACGCTGTTCAATAACGGACCCAACCCCGGGAGTAACCAGGGACCCTATAACCCGGGAAGCCTTTATTGCAGGATATCCTGTCAAATTAATGGACACAGGAGGATTCAAACTGGAAAGGGAAAGCGGAACCTTTGATGCCTACCTGGACAGCCTTGTGGTAGACAAAACCCTGGAATCCCTAAAATCAAGCTCACTGATTCTTCTTCTTTTGGAAGCAGGAGCCCCTACCGCCGAGGATGAAGAATTTATCCGGCTTTTGAGACCCTATTGGAACAAGGTTCTTGCAGCGGTAAACAAAACCGAAGGAGGAAGGGGGGAAAGCGATGCCTGGAATTATCTTAGTTACGGTTTTAATGATGTGGTTTTTATTTCGGCAGAACACGGGGATAATATCTCGGAGCTTGCAGAAAAGATAGTTTCAAGGCTGGATTTCAGCAAGGTTGAAGAAGGGGAAGAAGAACAGTTTATCCGGATAGCCCTTGCAGGCAAACCCAACACTGGAAAATCAACTCTTTCAAACCGGCTCACCCATTCAGAAAACTCAATAGTCAGCGAAGTAGCCGGAACCACCCGGGATGTGGTGGAAAGCGATTTTACGTACAGGAATACCAATTTCCATATTCTTGACACAGCAGGAATAAGGAGAAAATCAAAGGTAAATGAAAACATCGAATATTATTCTGTAACAAGGGCAATAAAATCCATGCTCAAAGCTGACATAGTTTTTCACCTTATAGATGCAGGGGAAGGGCTTTCGGAGCAGGACAAAAAAATTATTGCCCTCGCCCACGAAAAAGGAAGGGGAATAATATTCTGCCTGAATAAATGGGATACAAAAACACAGGACAAAAAAACCTTTAAAAAGGCCGTGGAAGACATAAATATAATGTTCGGTCACATGGAATACGCCCCTGTCCTGTCCATTTCCGCAAAAGAGGGGACAGGGATAAAAAACCTTTTGGATACAGCCCTTGAACTCTACCGCCAGCTTAACATAAAAACAGACACAGGCCCCCTTAACAAGGCACTTAAATCATGGCTGGAAGCCTACCCGCCCCCTGCAAGCAGGGCAAACAAGTTTAAAATCCGCTACATGGCACAGGTATCCGTAAATCCGGTAAAATTCCTGCTCTTTGTTACAAGGCCCGAAGCTGTTATGCAGAATTATCTTTCATATATACAAAACTGCATAAGAAGAGACCTGGGATATACAAATATTCCGGTCCAGCTGGAGGTAAAGGCTTCCAGAAAAAAATGGGAAGAAAGAACCTGAAAAAATACAATGCCCCGGCAAAAGGACCCCGGAAAAACTTTCCCGGCAGCAGCTAAAAGAATTAAAACAGAAAAATACACGGCAAGACTTTGTGTTGAATTTTTCTTACAAAAAGGCTAGTATTAAAGCCTATTCAATATGAACACTTCCGGCGTTTTGTGGAGTTTACCACAGTGAAGTGCCTTTTTTTAAAGGATGCCTGTAACCGCACGCCTGGGTTGCGACAAAAGTAATTCAGAATTTTCTGAAATACCTATTATCAAAGGAGTTTTTATGTCTACACCTTTACAAGAATATCTGGAACAAACATCTCCAGAAAAACTGAATCCTGCGATGACAGCTTATGTAGCAAATCTGCAGCAGACAGCAGCCGTAGCCCCTGATGTTGCGGAAGCAATAGTAAGGGAACTTGGAACCCAGAGGGCACACCTCAAACTGGTCGCCAGCGAAAATTACTGCTCACTTAATGTCCAGTCGGCAATGGGAAACCTTCTTACAGATAAATATGCCGAAGGCTACCCGGAACACAGGTATTACGGCGGATGCGAAAATGTTGACACAGTAGAAACAATCGCCTGCGAAGAAGCCAAAGCCCTTTTTGGTGCAGAACACGCTTATGTCCAGCCCCACTCAGGAGCCGATGCAAACCTTGTGGCATATTGGGCAATACTCAACAACAAAATCGAAATTCCCGAATGCGAAAAACTTGGGGAAACAAACCTGTCCCACCTTACAGACCAACAGTGGGCAGATTTGAGGCAAAAGCTGGGCAACCAGAAACTTATGGGACTTGACTATTATTCAGGAGGACACCTTACCCACGGTTACAGACAAAACCTTTCTGCAAGGATGTTTGACAGCTATTCTTACACAGTAGATAAAGAAACCGGTCTCCTTGACTACGATGCAATAGAAAAACAGGCAATGGAAGTAAAACCCCTCATCCTTTTGGCAGGTTATTCCGCATACCCCAGGGCAATCAATTTTAAAAGATTCAGGGAGATTGCGGATAAATGCGGAGCAGTGCTCATGGTAGACATGGCACACTTTGCCGGACTTGTGGCAGGTAAAGTCTTTACCGGGGAATACAATCCGGTTGAATATGCAGATGTCGTAACAACTACAACCCATAAAACCCTGCGTGGCCCCAGAGGAGCATTAATCCTATGCAAAAAGGAATTTGCAGATTCTGTAAATAAGGGCTGTCCCCTGGCTTTGGGAGGCCCACTCCCCCATGTAATGGCAGCTAAGGCAGTGGCATTTAAAGAAGCCAGAACACAAGCTTACCGGGATTATGCAAAAAGAGTACAGGAAAATGCCAAGGTTTTGGCAGAAGAATGTATAAAGCTTGGAATGAAGCTACAAACAAAAGGAACAGACAACCACCTCATGCTCATTGACGTTACAACCTACGGCCTTACGGGAAGGCAGGCCGAAAATGCCATGTTTGAATGCGGGGTAACCTTAAACCGCAACACCCTGCCCTTTGACCCCCAGGGTCCCTGGTGGACAAGCGGAATCAGGGTTGGAACACCGGCAGTAACCACATTGGGAATGGGCAAAGAAGAAATGAAGGAAATCGCCCTGATTATCGATATGGTTCTCAAAGGAACAAAGCCGGGAGTTGCAAAGGACGGAAAACCAGCAAAGGGGAAAATAGTCCTGGATCCGGAGGTAAAGAAAAATGCAACAGAAAAGGTAAAAAACCTCCTTTCAAAGTATGTCCTTTATCCCGAGCTTGATTTGGATTTTTTGGAAAAACACTTTTGTAAGTGAGGCTTTTCCTGTAAGTTCTACCCAATAGACCATAAGCAATAAAAAGGAAAAAGCTGTTTACCGAGAGTTTTGAAAACAACCGGGACAGCTTTTTTTCTGCCATAAACCAAAAGAAATACAATCCGTTTAGGTTCAGTAAAAAAGGTGAAAAGGTTTTAACAAACTATAGGGAAACAATCTTCCGGAAGAATTCCGTTGAAATAAAAGGGAATATTCTAAGCAAACCCTTAATTTTAAAGTCCCAAGCCAATCCGATAAAAATATTTAACAAAACATATATCCCAACCCCGGAAATAACGGAATAAATCCAAAAAATTAAAACCGGAAGCCAGAAAAAAATCCCCATGCCGCAAAAAACAAAAATGAATAATTGCCGCACTGGAGAAAAATCCGCAAAATCCCTTTATAAAAGAAAAACCGGCTTTTAAAGCCGGCTTTGGAGATGGGGGGAATCGAACCCCCGTCCTGAAAAGGTGATCAGGGACATCTACAGGTTTATCGGTGCGAGGTGATTGTCGGGAACCGGTAGCAGCACCGCAAGCGTCGGCTCCTTATTCTGATAAAAAGTCCCCTCCGGATACCAGACACCCCGGAAAGCAAGCTCTGATTGGCGTCAGAGATTTGGAATGTCCAGAGCATAACAAACCAGTCTCCGTGCAGACTGACTAAGCAGCCATTGCAAAACTGTCGTTGTTTTCGGCAGTTATAGTTTTTTCCGAATCAGGAGGTCGGAACTCCACCTGCAATCCAAGACCTACAGCATCCCAGTCGAAACCGGTACACCCCCTTAAATAAAAAAGGAAAGTCCTGATTTAGACATAATATATTTTCTTTAAAGTTTAAAGTCAAGACTTTAAGGCATAAAATTATTCTTAATTATTCTGCAATGATGTAAGTTGAAAATATTCCGCCGGTATTAAAAAATCCCCCGTTCCAAAATCAGGAAAAGAAAATTTAAGATCAACATCTACTTCATCCAATTTACAATCAGTATATCCGTACCATGTTTCATCAAAACCAAGCCCGTCATCCAAGTAAAATTTAAAGGAATCTCCTGGGGCAGCATGATAAACATTAACCATTTCATCAAAGGGGATTTTCAACCTGTAATCACCGGTTTCTGGATTATATTTTAGGCGGAATCTTTCATCAGGAGCCCATAAATTACCGTTTTGCAGCCAGCCGTTAAAACCACTCCTGATGTATATATCCAGTGATTCCTGTTCAGGATAACCTATAAAATAAAAGTATAAAGCCGGGTCAAATACAAATACAAAATTATCCTCGGAATCCAAAAAAACAGGTCTTTTTTCCAGTGAATCAATAGATTTCCAGCATGCATATAAGGTACTGCCAGCATCCACAGAACCAGGAATATTACCTCCCTCAGGACTAAACGACCAGCCCTTAAAAACATACCCATCTCTTTTGAAACCCAAGGAACTTCTAAGTGGAACTAAACTGTAAACAGTTTCAGTTTTTACGGATGCACCATCCCTGGCTCCACCGTTTCCATCTAGGGTAACAGTAATTTTTTCACTAAGATTAGAGCTTTCAATGTAATTTCCCTTAAGGAATTCCAAAATCCTGGCTGGATAACACAATAAATTCTTCCTGTTATTTGCCGTAACAAAAAAGAATTCATAGGGCAACATTGGAGTAAAGAAAAATTCATCTTCAGTGTTAAATCCCACCCGGATTTCCCTTACCCCTGAAAATACCATAAACTTAAAAATAGTAGGATTATTCCTTTTTTCCAAAAAACTCTCAGGCAGGTTTATAGAATAGGTATCATCCTGGTTTTTAGTTAGACAATACTTGTACGAATCAGGCTCACCCCCAAATTCATTTCTAAAACCGTTATTAAACCAATAGCTGTCATTCGGGAAATGCCCAAAAAGAATAACATTATCTATCAGAATATTTTTCATGCCAAAATCCTCCGGCCTGAAAACAATGCGAATCGGATTTTCAGGATTTGTCCTATCGTAATAAACAGGCAGAATGCTTTCCGCAGGAACCCACTTAGCATAAAAAATTTGACCTTGGTCCTCTTCCGAAACAATATCCACAAAATCAGAGGAATCTTTTGTTCTGGTAAAACCTTCAAGCCAGTATACCTGAGTTCCAACAGTCTTCCTGATATGGTATGCATTATATAAGGTTCCGGTTACAGAAGGATTTAAAAAATCAGGATATTCCAATTCGTCGTACATTCTTTTATACATAAAATTTTTAATAGATTCTCCTGAGCTTATTTCTACAAAAAGATTCTCACCGCTGTTTTTATATTTTCCCCCGTTCAAGTCCAACTGAATAAAAACCGAACAAGATTCTTCTTCATTAAACCATGCGTTCAAGTCGGCAAGGAATTCACACCCAGTAAAAACAAAAATAAAAAAAATACCAGACAAAAAAAACTTAAAACGAAAATACATAGAAATCCCATTTCTTTATTATAAAAAATAAAATATTTAATATATTTTATATTAAACACATATTAACTTATTTTTAAATTAAGTTCAATAAATCTCCCAAAAACAATATCCTGGCATCCTTTAATAAGCTATCTCACCGGAAAAAATCCGGATTTTGTAGTAATTAGTGGTACCAACACAAACTATATTAGCACAGTACCTATATCAAATAATGAGAGATTGCCAAAAAAAGTAATCTTATGAAAAAAACGTTAAAATAATTCGGAAAAATAAAATTATGATTTCGGAGGTATAAAAAGAGTAACCAGCAAAAAAAACGGAAAATAGGAAAAACTTAATTTTAAAATACAAGGCAATATTCTGAAATCCTCAAAAAACAGCTTAATTTGCGATAAAATCCGGAATTAAAAAAAACAAAATATTTTTTTTTAATAAAGAAATAAAAACAAACATAAAACATTTCCTTACACAAACGCAACATACAACCACTCAAAAACAAAGAGCGGTTCTGCCCCCGGAAAAACCACCATCCCTATAAAGATTAAGGCTTCCCCAAACCAACAAAACCGCCGTTTACCTTTAAAACATAAGTAAAAGCAAAATTATTTTTTCAGTTCACCAATAAAAAGAGACATCCTCTTAAGGGCTTCTTTCAGTAAACCAATTTCAGTGGCATAACAGCACCGGACAAAACCTTCCCCGCCGGCACCAAAAACATTCCCAGGCACAACTGCAACCTTGTGGCGTTTAATAAGCTCGGTGGCAAAATCCTCGGAGGACAAACCGGTTCCCCTTATATCCGGAAAAATATAGAAAGCCCCCTCAGGCTCAGTTACCGGAAGCCCCATATCTGCAAAACCCTTCATCATAAGATTCCGCCTCTGCTGGTAGGAAACACGCATCTTTTCCACTTCCCCCCTGCCAACCCTAAGCCCTTCGGCAGCAGCATACTGGCTGAAAATCGGGGCACAGATAGTAGTGTACTGGTGCAACTTGACAACCTGGTGCATAAGCTCCTTGGAACAGCAGATATACCCGATTCTCCAACCCGTCATGGCAAAGGCTTTTGAAAACCCGTTAAGGACAATTGTGTAATCCTTCATCCCCGGAAGACTCCCAATCGAACAATGCTCCCTGCCGTCATAAACAAGCTCTGAATAAACCTCGTCGGAAATAACCCACAAATTATGCTTCTTTGCAAGTTCGGCAATCCTTTCCAACTCATCCCTGGGAACAACACGCCCTGTAGGATTGCTGGGAGTACAAATCATAAGAGCCTTTGTATTTGGAGTAATCAGCTTTTCAATCTCGGAAGCCCTGGGAACCATACCGGTTTTCCCCGTATCAAGAGGAACAACCTTTGCATCGGCAAAGGCAACAAGAGGTTGGTAGGAAACATAACAGGGCTCGGCAACAATAAGCTCGTCCCCGGGATTCAAAATAGAACGGAGAATCAAATCCACAGCCTCAGAAACCCCGATGGTAATCAAAATCTCATCCTCCGGGGAGTAAGACAAAGAATACTTTTCAAAAAGATACTTTGAAATCTCTTCCCTAAGCTCCAAAAGCCCCCAGTTGGAAGTATAAGAAGTATGCCCCTGCTCCAAATGATAAAAGGCCTCTTCCCTGATACACCAGGGAGTGGCAAAATCCGGCTCCCCAACACCAAGAGAAATTATATCCTTACTCCCGGAAACCAAATCAAAAAAACGCCTGATACCGGAAGGGGGAGTTTCAATAATCTTTTTTGAAAACCTGTCAGCCCTGTCCATCATGCCATCACTCCGGGCCTTCGGTCAGTCTTTTCATCAACAAAAATAAGGTCGTTCTCCTTGTAAGTTTTTAAAACAAAATGAGTCTTGGTACTCTTGACACCGTTAAGGGTCGCAAGCTTCTCGGAAACAAAAAGAGCCACCTCCATAAGATTCTTCCCCTCAATAATAACCTGCAAATCATAGCCACCGGACATAAGATAAAGAGACTTAACCTGGGGAAACATATAAATCCGCTTTGCAAGGGCATCAAAACCATGCTCCCTCTCTGGAGTAACCTGAATCTCAATAACAGCCCTGACCAAATCCTTCTGTTCTGCAACCTTTTCCTGATTCACAACAGCACTGTACTTGAGAATTATCCCCTCCCGCTCCAAAGAAGAAATAATCTCCCTAACCTCTTCAACAGAACGCTTTGTCATAGCAGCAATATCCTCGGCAGAAAGCCTGGCATCATTTTTCAACAACTCAAGAATCTCGTCCATAAAAACCCCCTGACCCCAAAATTATAGCAAAAAAAAAACATAAGGTACATAGAAAATACAAAAACAAAAAATAAGGAGGGGGAGCAAAAGAAAAGGCAGAAAGAAGCCTCCCGGATTTTCCCCAAAAAGCTGCCTTTCCATAAAATCCCGATAAAAAAAATAAAATCCCGGCTCCCCCTGGCTCCCAAGCAAGCCCCAAACCCCCGGAAAAAACAAAAAAACACTACACAATATTTTTCCCGGCTTGTCCGCCACCCCCTCGCGGACAAAAAACGCTTTGGTACCCAAAAAGCCCTGCCTTACCAAAAGCCTCAAGCCAAAGCCCCCGAATCCAGCTTACGCTGAATTCGGAAACAGCGTGCCAAGTTCCAAGGCGAGAACCGGCAAACTCTCCAAGAATTCTGCTTTGCAGAATTCTTGAGCTTTTTGCCTTTGCAGAGAAAAACGCTGTTTTTTTGACAAACCAAGGTTGCAAAGGCGGCAAAAGCAGGAAACCGGCAAACCATCGCAAAAAACGCAGCTTTTGCCGCTTTTGTGCCTTTACAGAGAGAAACGCTATTCCTTTGGCAAACCAAGGTTGCAAAGGAGGCCAAAACAGTCATGTCGACCGAGCGATAGCGAGTGGAGACATCCTGGGGCAGTTGCAAAAGTAAGTTTAATTCTTTCACACAAAGACCTTCCCGGTTTAGAACACAAACCTCCCGCTATGAGAAAGCCAAACCAAGATTCCTCCATAAAAATCCGGCAAACAGTCTGGAGCTTTTGTGCCTTTGCAGAGAAAAACGCAGTGTCTTTGGCAAAACCTGATTGCAAAGGCGGCAAAAGCGTTGGTCGGAATGACCGGCTTTGGCACCTAAAAAGCCCCTGCTTACCAAAAGCCTCAAGCCAAAGCCCCCGAATTCAGCTTGCGCTGAATTCGGTAATCAGAATGCCGATTTCAAATAAGGAAGGCACGGCGTACGGGGGTCCAGGGGTGCTTTGGCACCCAAAAAGCCGCTACTTACCAAAACCCTCAAGCCAAAGCTTACGAATCCCGCTTTGGCACCCAAAAAGCCCTGACCTATCAAAAGCCCCAAGCCAAAGCCCCGAATTCAGCTTACGCTGAATTCGCAAACAGCGTGCCAAGTTCCAAGGCGAGAACCGGCATATTATCCCAGAATTCGGCGTAAGCCGAATTCTGGAGCTTTTGTGCCTTTGCAGAGAAAAACGCTGTTTTTTTGACAAACCAAGGTTGCAAAGGCGGCCAAAGCAGTCATGTCGACCGAACGAAGTGAGTGGAGACATCTTGAGGCGGTAGTTAAAGTATTACAAATGAGAACAAAACATTATCGAAATTGTGAATAAAGACAATCTTGCTTTACCAAAGCAAAAAAAGATTCCTCCACAAAATTCCGGCAAACAATCCCCAGAATTCGGCGTAACCGAATATCGCAAAAAGCGTAGTTTCCCCTTATTTTCCTTCTGTGGTTTTTTTCTTGTTGTCCAAGTATCCTGAGTCTTCCAGGTACTTCCTCCTGGAAATTATAAGGGAAATCAATTCCTGGTACATGTTATAGTTTACTTCCAGGGCTATGGGGAGGATATAAAATTCAGTTTCGTCACAGTATCTTTCGATAAACTCCGGGCTTGTAACAAAGCCCAAACTTATCATATTACTGATTCTGTCGGCACATTTAAGGATTTTGGCCCTGAAAGAACCCTTGGAAATTATATTTTTAAGATAATCTTCTTTCTTCTGTCCCGGCCGTTTGGTAACTTCCAACACAAGGTCATAAACCTGTCCGGACTCCGAATCCACCTGCAGAATCTCGTTATGATTAAAGTCCGGCACATCTTCTATTACATCATGGATAACGGACGCCTTCAGCAGAACACTATCTATATAACCATAATCCAAAAGAATTGCCATTGTATCCAACTGGTGCCGGAACATATTCCCTCCGGCATGGCGCTGTTTACCAATCAAAACAGTGGCAATCTGCATATAGGGAGCAAGATAAATTCCTTTAAGCATGAGCATCTCATTGTGATTCATTTTACTCCCCCTTTCTTTTAAAGAGCTAAACCAGTTCAGAGACATAAGCCTTTAATTTTTCGATACGTCTTTGAATTTCGTTCAGCTTTTCTTTTTCTCCTTCCACTACTTCGGCAGGAGCATTTGCCACAAACTTTTCATTAGAAAGCTTTCCTTTCAGCTTGGAAAAGTTTCCTTCTTCTTTTTCCAGTTCCTTTTTGAACTTTTGAACCATTTTTTCGGGGTCAGCACCTTCGCCGGGAACAATAAAGGCCTCAAAGCCCTTTCCTACTGTTCCTATTGAACCCTTTGCCTTATCTTTGGGGTTTTCCAAAAAGTCAACCCCGGACAAGCCTGCCAAAAGGCAGATTATATCGGTTTTTTCCTTTGCAGCCTCCGCAGGGGAACCTTTTTCCACAAAAAGGGCAACCTTAATCTTAAATGCCGGATCAATACCGCATTCGGTTCTCAAAGCCCTTACAAGCCTTACAATTTCCTGCAAAGAAGTAAATCTTTCTTCGGAACAGGTATCAACCCTTTCCTCCGAGAACAAGGGATAGGGGGCTGTAATTAATTTATCGGCTTTTTTCTTTCCACCGGTTACACAATTTTCGGGAAGGAAGCGGTAAATTTCTTCTGTGACAAAGGGCAGAAGGGGATGGAGGAGCCGGAGACTTTCTTCCAGAACATTGAGAAGAACGGAAACAGCCCTGTCTTTTTCTGCCTCATCTCCGTTTTTAAATGACAGCTTTGTGGCTTCAACATACCAGTCGCAGAAATCGTTCCAGAAATACTCGTAAACTGTCTGAGCTGCATCATTGTACCTGTAGGACTCCAGGGCAGAAGCTGTATTTTTTGCCGCCAGATTCAACCGGTTTATAATCCACAAATCAAGTTCCTTTAATTCGGTTCTGGAAACAGCCCTTAATTCCCTGCCTTCAAGGTTTCCCAGGATGTACCTGGAAGCATTCCATATCTTGTTTGCAAAACGGCTTCCCAGTTTAAAGGAATCCTTGTCTATAAGCACATCCTGTCCCTGGGCGCACATAAATGCCAGGGTATATTTAAGGGCATCTGCCCCATATTCGTCGATTATTTCCAAGGGGTCAAGGCCATTGCCCAGGGACTTGCTCATTTTCCGCCCCTGCTTGTCCCTTACAAGGCCGTGCATATTTATATCCCGGAAAGGAACCTTTCCGGTAAATTCCAGACCTGCCATTATCATTCTGGAAACCCAGAAGAAAATAATATCATAGGCTGTAACCAGGGCTGTGGTGGGATAAAAGGTTTTTAAATCAGCGGTATCTTCCGGCCAACCCAGGGTAGAAAAGGGCCAGAGCCAGCTGGAGAACCAGGTATCCAGAACATCAGGGTCCTGCTGCAATTTGTCTTTTCCTGCCTTACAATCCGGACAGTTTTGGGGATCTTCCCGGGAAACAATCATTTTGCCACATTCCTGACAGTACCATACGGGAATACGGTGTCCCCACCAAAGCTGGCGGCTAATACACCAGTCACGGATATTTTCCATCCAGTGGGAATAGGTGTTTTCCCATTTTTTGGGATAAAAAACTATTTTCCCCTCTTTCCAGGCTTTAAGGGCCTTTTCCGCCATAGGCTTCATTCTTACAAACCACTGGGTACTTAAATAAGGCTCTACTACGCTGTGGCAACGGTAACAATGGCCCACGGAATGGGTTATTTTTTCTTCTTCTTTAAACAATCCGGCTGAAATTAAATCTTCCACCACGGTTTTACGGGCTTCCTTGCAGGAAAGTCCCCTGTATTTTTCGGGAACGTTTTCGTTTAGGGTTCCGTCAGGATTCAAAATATTGAGAATATCCAGGCCGCATCTTTTTCCCACTTCCCAGTCGTTAGGGTCGTGGGCAGGGGTGATTTTAACCACACCGGTTCCAAAAGCCCGGTCTACATAGGAATCCGCCACGACAGGAATTTCCCGGTCTGTAAGGGCAAGTCTTACCTTTTTTCCTACCAGAGCCTTATACCTGGGGTCGTCAGGATGGACAGCCACCGCCGTATCACCAAAGAGGGTTTCCGGCCTTGTGGTTGCAATTTCTATCCGGTTTCCCCCTGGGAATACTGTTCCGTCCTCCAGGGTAACAGCCGGAATCGAAGAACCGTCTGCTATTTCATAGTACATATGGTACATTGCACCGGCAGTATCTTCGTGTTCAACTTCGTCGTCAGCAAGGGCAGTACCGCAGGAGGGACACCAGTTTACAAGATAGTTTCCCCGGTAAATAAGATTCCTTTCATAAAGGGTAACAAAAACTTCCCTTACGGCTTTGGAAAGGCCCTCGTCAAGGGTAAACCTCTCCCTGGACCAGTCCACGCTGTTTCCCAGCCTCCGCTGTTGGTTTGATATTATGCTGTGGTGTTCACGCTTTACTTCCCAGGTTTTTTCAAGGAATTTATCCCTGCCCAAATCCTGGCGGCGGAGACCTTCTTTTTTAAGCCTACGTTCCACCACGTTCTGGGTGGCAATTCCGGCATGGTCGGTACCGGGAAGCCAAAGGGTATTATCCCCCTTCATTCTGTGGTAGCGGACTACAATGTCCTGGAGGGTATTATTCAAGCCATGACCCATATGGAGTACACCGGTAACATTAGGCGGCGGAATAACTACGGTAAAATTCGGCCGGCCGGCAGCCTCCAGGGGATTTTTATCAGAAAGGGGTTTAAAAGAGCCGGATTCCTCCCAGTCTTTATATACCCGGTCCTCAAAGGATTTTGGATTATATGCCTTTTCCAGTTCTATAGCCTTCATGTTCAAGTCCTTGTTAAATTTTCTTTATTTCTTGACACATATTTTACTCCATTTGGGGTGATTGTTCAATCAGCATATAAAACGGAGAAGACACGGAAAACCTGTCCCCTCTGTGCCGGAGGATTAATCTGTCAAAATGCCTTTATAAAGTGGACTCTGTAAGCCCCGGCTTTTTCCAATTCTTTAACAAGCCGGAAGAGTTTGCTAATGTGCGATAAAGAAGTAATAGAAGTGTAAAAAATTTTGCCGTTCCTATCCGGCACTTAGGGCTGTGTCGGATAGGTCAGGCGTTAGGCTTCCGGCAAGTCTATCTTGCCGACAAAGCTGTAAT
>JADIMM010000074.1 GCA_017694795.1 Candidatus Gallitreponema excrementavium | reverse complement strand
CAACAATCTGGGAGAAGTGGATGTATCGGCAAATACAAAACTGACATGGTTGAACTGCTCCCACAACAATTTGGCAGAGTTGGATATCACCGCCATCACAGGACTGACGGAGATGAATGACTTTACAAATCTGAAATGCGGTGCTCAAATTTACGAACTAACACTGAAACTGACAGAGTCACAGGAAGCAATGTGGAACAGCAAATGGAAGGACGCACCCGTTCAGTCTGATAATTTCGGTGTTACATTGAAGGTGATTAAGTGATTAGGTGTCAAAAGATATAATTGCTTAGTTTATAAGGAGAAAAAGCGGAACTGAAAGAACTGATATGCCATACAAATCATCTGTCCCCGTTGGATGTTTCGTCTGTTGCTTCATTGAAAAAATTGGATTGCAATTACAACAAATTAAAATATTTAAACCTGACCGACAACAGGAATCTGAGAGAACTGTATTGCGATATCAATATGCTGACATCCCTGGAGCTTTCTGGTAATCTCGCTTTGAAAATTTTGGACTGCAACAGCAATCAGCTGGGATCTCTGGATGTCTCTCCCGCCGTGGAGTGGTGGAATGACCGCAGGGAAATCACGGTAGACGACGCTCCCAAAGCAAAAAAATATTCCGCAGAAGACATTGCCGCCTTGGGCTACAACATAGATCTGTGCGGCTTTCCCCATCAGGAAGAAGAAATCCTTGCTCCCCTTGATTTGATTCGCCGGTATGAAGAAGAACGCTCTTCCCTCAATGCGGAAATCGGCCGGGTACTGGCAGACATGAGTGCCCTGTTGGGAGAACAAGCCGAATGACACCACAGGAACTAAAAAACAGCATTTTACAGTATGCCATACAGGGAAAGCTGGTGGAACAACGCCCGGAAGAAGGCACGGCAGAAGAACTGTTCCAACAGATACAGAAAGAAAAACAACGGCTGATTGCAGACGGTAAAATAAAAAAAGAAAAACCCCTGCCGGAAATTACCGAAGACGAAAAACCCTTTGACATCCCGGAAAGTTGGAAGTGGGTGAGGTTGGGGGAGATAGTTGTAAAAACAATCAAACGTGGAAAATCTCCGACGTACATAGCGAAAAGTAACGTTCTTGTCTTTGCTCAAAAATGTAATACGAAAGCCGGCTATATTGACCTGTCACTTGCTCAGTATCTGGATGAAAAAAAATTAGCTAATTATCCTCAAGAAGAATTTATGATTAACAACGATATAGTTCTTAATTCAACCGGAAATGGAACATTAGGTAGAGTTGGAATATATCGAAATAGTGATAATCCGAATAATTATCCGTTAGTACCTGATTCACACGTAACTGTTATCCGGGTAAATAAATCTATTGATATTAGCTTCGTATTTTATACATTGAAATATTATCAACCAATTTTGGAAAAATTGGGTTCAGGTTCTACCAATCAAACTGAATTGAGTGCTGGGACGGTGAACGTGTTACTTTTTCCCCTTCCGCCTCTTGCCGAACAAAAACGTATCGTCGCCAAAATCGAAGAACTGTTGCCCTATATCCACCGTTACGAAGAATCATGGCTCAAACTGGAAGCTTTAAACAGCCGTTTCCCCGATGATATGAAAAAATCCCTTTTGCAGTATGCCATACAGGGCAAACTGGTGGAACAACGCCCGGAAGAAGGCACTGCGGAAGAATTGTATCGGCAGATACAGCAGGAAAAACAGCGGCTCATAGCGGAGGGCAAAATAAAAAAAGAAAAACCCCTGCCCGAAATCACCGAAGATGAAAAGCCATTTGATATCCCTGAAACATGGAAGTGGGTGAGACTGGGGGAAATAGGTAATTATAAAAAAGGCCCGTTTGGAAGTGCTTTAACAAAAAATATATTTGTTCCTAAAGGTAACGGAGCAATCAAAGTTTATGAACAAAAGAATGCAATTCAGAAAAATGTCTATATAGGCGACTACTATATCACTAGAGAATATTTTGACACAAAAATGACCAATTTTGAAGTCTTGCCAAGTGATATTATTGTTAGTTGTGCAGGGACAATAGGTGAAACATATGTATTACCGGAAAACATAGAGCGAGGAGTCATCAATCAGGCTCTTATGAGGATGCGAATTTTTTCACCTATATGTATTCCGTATTTTTTGGTATTTTTTAATGTTATGCTAAAACAAAATGCTATAGCTGGTAGTAAAGGATCTGCAATTAAAAATATACCACCTTTTGAGGTGTTGAAAAACTATCTTGTTCCCCTTCCGCCTCTTGCCGAACAAAAACGGATTGTCGCCAAACTGGAACAACTACTGCCATTGTGTGATAGGTTAAAGTAAGAAAGAAAAATATATTAAGGAGATTTTATGAAATTATTTTATAGCTATTGCCATGTTGATAAAGAATATAGGAAAAGGTTAGATAATTTTCTAGTTAGTCTAAAAGATGATGGCAAAATAACAGCTTGGTATGATGGAGAAATAGTTACTGGTGATTATTGGGATGCCAAGATAGAACAAAATATGAAAGAATCTGATATCTTATTACTACTTGTATCTCAGGATTTTTTAAGTTCTAAAGCGTGTAAAAAAGAAATAGACTTTGGCTTAAATCCTGCAAATAAAAAGATTGTTATTCCAATTATTTTAAAAGAATGTATGTGGAAAGATACTAAATTAAAAGAAGTGCTTGCTATTCCAAAAGATGGTCTTCCTGTTACAAAATGGTCATCAGAAGATGAGGCTTGGGTAAATATAGCTGAAAATATAAAAAGGACTATTGAATATTTTTCAGGAAAACCCAAGCAATGTTTTATTGAAGAACTTGATAAAACTGAATTTGTAAACTCTGGTAAAGATAATATTCTGCTTTCTGATATTTTTGTTGAACCGGAAATCAATTTTGCAAAAATTGATGGCAAAAGTCAAAAAGTAAGATTCTCGTTTGAAAAAATTATCTCTTCTTCCGATAGATATTGTCTTATTATAGGAGAGCAAAATGCCGGTAAGACAGGATTATTGAGTCATATATATATAAAAGCAGCAAATGAAAATGGTTATCTTCCTTTGTACATAGATGGTTCTGGTATAAAGAAATCTAGAAATTTTGAAGAAATAATGATTAAACAGATAAAAGACCAATATGAAAATTTCTGTTGGGAAGATTATCAAAGATGTTCCAATAAAATCCTTCTTGTAGATGATTATATTCATACCATATCTGATAACTTTATAACATGGAGCAAAGAAAACTTTGATTTTATATACATAGCCATTGACAGCGATGAACAAGTGTTATTTTTTAAAGATAATACAATTTTTGCTGATTTTAACCAAATATATATTCAGCCAATGAATCATACATCAAGATATGAATTAATAAAAAAATGGAAAGAACTTGAACGTTCCAACTTTACAACTGAGGAACAGTTTCAGAATGAAATAGAATCTTTGGAAAGGAATGTCGACTCAATCATTATAGACAAAAATATTTTACCCAATACTCCTTTTTATATTTTAACAATCATACAATCTTATGAAACATTTATGCCCAATAATTTTCAAATAACATCGTATGGGCACTGTTATTATACGATTATTTATTCTCAGTTAAGGAGTATAGGTCTTTCGCAGTCTGATTTGGATAGTTCTTTTAATTATTTTACAAAATTTGCAAAATATATTTTTGATAAATCGGAAATAAATAATTGGTCTTTAACACTTGGTGAATATAACAACTTTAAGGAAAATTATAAGAATGATTACATAATTCAAGATGGTTTATTAGCTCGCTTAGAAGATAAAACCTGTTTACTTATAAATAAAACAGATGAAAAAATTTCATTTTCATATCCATTTCTTTTTTATTATTTTCTTGGTAAAGAACTTGCGAGTGATAAGAATACTCAAATTATAGAGAATTTGTGTCATAAAATATATAATCGTGATTTCGCCAATATTTTAATTTTTACCATACATCATGCTATGGATATGAATATTTTGGAAGAAATCGAGTTACATTGTATGGTTTCACTTGATCAATTTAAGCCATCGACTCTTTCAAAAAATGAGACAGCTTTTATGAATGGATTGATAAAATCAATGCCAAAAGAGATTGAAAACAAAAAAAGTTGTGAAGAACAGAGACTTGATATTAGACGACACCAAGATGTTATTGAAGAAGAAGTCTCAGATATTGAGCCTGTAACAGATAGCTCTGATCAAAGAATCATCGAAATAGAAAAAGCAATGAAAATTTTGGATGTTCTAGGACAAATTATTAAGAATAGAGTTGGTAGTTTAAAGAAAAATCAAGTAAAAGAGCTTATTTGTGAATTAGAAAAGTTAGGCTTGAGAATACTTTCTTTTTTCCTTAACACTTTGAGGGATCAGGATCTTAAAGATTGGATATCAGAAAGAATTACTATCATTGAAAAACAAAAGGGACATTCTCTGAGTTCAAAAGAATTAGAAAAAGTAGTTGAACAAAATATTGAGATTATGGGATTTGTTATTATTGTGGGAATGTTACAAAAAACGTATATGGCATTAACAACAGATAAAATATCTTCAATACAAGAAGAAATTTCAAGTACAGAAAATACTGTTGCATTTGATTTTTTTAATATTTTCTTTCACT
>JADIMM010000006.1 GCA_017694795.1 Candidatus Gallitreponema excrementavium | reverse complement strand
GTCTTTGTTTTTCAGATTTCTGTTTTTTTTCATACTTTTTCTCCTTTTTGCCGGTTGTGTATATGATATATATAATTGGAAATTTGTATTTTGCGTTAAAGTTCGGTGAAAAAAAACAAAAAAAACGGGCTCTGTGCCATGATTTGGGTGCAAAACTCGAGCTCTGTGCCACAACTCAAAGCAAATTATCCAAGAATTCGGCACAAGACGAATAACGCAAAAAGCGCAGCTTTTTGCAGCTTTTGTGTCTTTGCAGGGAAAAACGATGTTTATTTGGCAAATCAAAGTTGCAAAGACGGCAAAACCCCAGCTCTGTGACACAAAAAAAAGCTCTGTGCCACAACACCAAAGCAAACTATCCAAGAATTCGGCACAAGCCGAATTCTTAAGTTTTGTGCCTTTGCAAAGAAAAACGCAGTTTCTTTGACAAACCAAGGTTGCAAAGGCTGCCAAAACGAAGCTCTGTGCACCGGTGGGAAAAGCTCTGTGTTCCAAGTATGTAAAGTAGGTATCAGAGAAAAATGCAGAAAATGGTAGTAAAAACATATGCCGGATGTTGGGAAAGAACTTGTAAATGTATTTGAGTCTGTTGATGTAATATTATTATTAATATGTTTGAAGCTTAAATTTTATATAAACTTCCTTTAACTTGACCGCAGTATTAAAATAAACTATAATTTTTTAACTGTTAACTCAGTAATAAGGTGTAAGCCCTTGGCGGTGTACCCTGTTCCGGCGGGACACGGCGGAGACTATTTCCCTGATACCGGACTTTTTTCCGGCAAAAAACAGTGAAAGGCTGTAAGGGGAAGGGTGTACCCGATTGATGATTGATGGTTTTGTCGCCTTAATGATGTTTTCGCCGGAAAATTACCGCAGGAAAAGAATCTGGCAAAAATCGACATTTTAGGTAAAACGGCAGCGTTTTCCAGAAAAATCCGGAATGAACCACCGGTTTGTTCTTTATTTGTTGAATTTCAAATCTTTTTAATATGAATCAGAGACCAAATTGTTCAGGGCTTGATAATTCAGGACGTGAAACAACATACCAGGCAAGCACAAAACGGATAGCCAAAAATACCCTCATGCTGTATTTCAGGCAGATACTGATACTTCTGGTGAGCCTGTACACGGTGCGGGTGGTGCTGAATTAAAAAACCTCACAATGAAAGAATCAAGAAAAGAAATAAAAGTAGCTACCATTAAGTCTAATTATATTTTCAATACCTTGCGGACGGTGTTGAATCTGGTTGTTCCCTTGATTGTTTTCCCATATACCAGCCGTGTATTGGGGCCTGAAGGACTTGGAAGCGTTGAATTTGCAAACTCCATCGTATCCTATTTTGTGCTGTTTACAGCCTTGGGAATTCCCACCTATGGAATCCGGGAAATAGCCAGAACCCGGGACAGCTTGTACGAAAGATCAAAAACCTTTTGGGAACTTACATGGATATTAGGAATTACGGTTATTGCCGGTTATATATGTTACTTCTTGATTGTTTTCCTTGTCCCAGTTTTTAAAGCTAGAATTTTACTTTTTTTGATAGTCTGCCCTACAATATTTTTGTCAGATTTCAGTTATGAATGGTTTTATGTAGGGATAGAAGACCAAAAGTACATTACCCAGCGGTATGTATTTATAAAGATTCTTCAGATTGTTTTAGTTTTTTTGTGCATAAAAAAGGTTGAACATTTTTACAGGTATGCAGCGATTACAATCGGTTTAAACGGTGTTTCTACCTTATTTAACATTGTAAGAATTAGGCGGTATGTAAGTTTTATTCATTTTAAAGAACTTAATATTGTCCACCATATAAAACCTTCTTTGGTGATTTTTGCTTCCATAGTAGCAGTAAATGTGTACACCCACCTGGATGTTACCATGGTTGGTTTGATTTCCGGAGACCGGGCAGTAGGGCTTTATACAGCAGCCAACAAAGTTGTAAGAATTGTAATACAGTTAGTAACATCCCTTGGAATTGTAATGATACCCAGAATAGAAAATTGCTTTAAAAAGGGTGATATGAATGGGTATAGAAAGGGACTTTGGCTTTCTTTACGATTTGTCTTTTTGCTTGGGGTACCGTCTCTTGTGGGAATAGAACTTTTGGCTCCTGAAATAATCAGGATTTTTGCCGGAGAACAATACATGGAGGCTGTGGTAAGTATTAGATTGCTTTCTCCGATTGTTTTAATAGTTGGTCTTGCCCATTTTATGGGATTGCAGATTTTGTATACAAACCGTAAAGAAAATATTTATGCGGTTGCTGTAACAATTGCAGCTTTAGTAAATGGTATTTTTAATTATTTTATGATTCATGCCTACAGCTATAATGGAGCTGTGGTTGGAACATTAGTTGCAGAAACCACTGGTCTTGTAATTATGTCTATAGTAGGGAGAAAGTATCTTGCAGATTCCCATGCTTTAGGCTTTGACATATTTAAATATATTATTGCCAGTGCTGTAATGGCTGGCGTTTTGTTGCTGGTAAAACCATTTACTGGAAATTATTCAGTTGGTGCTTCACTTACCATGAATGTAGCATTGGGAGTCGTTGTTTATTTTATCTGCCTTGTGTTATTCAGGGATAAGTGTATTAGGGAAGTATTTAAGAAAAAATGATATGACAATATGGTATATCTTGATTTTAGTATTGTTTATACTCGTCGCTTTGGAAGTTGCAGGTTTGAATCAATATTCTGCCTTAGGCGAATATCGTTATCTTTCAAAAGGGAATCTTACTTTAAATAAATTAATTTTTATTTTTATAGCTTGTGTACTTACATTTCTTTCTGCATTTAGGTTTGAAACAGGAAGGGATTGGAGTGCATATATTAGAATGTTTAATAATGCAGAGCAATTATTTGAGACAGGTTCTGTTGAGCGAGGATACATAGCTATAAACTTGTTTTTTAGAAAAATTGGGTTGTCATATTGGACAATGCAGGCTTGCATTTTGCTTTTTTGTAGTTATTGCCTTTATGGTGAATTCTATAAAAAGAGTAGCTATCCTCTGTATACTTTGGCAATTTATTTTTGCTTGTATTTTTTTTCGAATGATTTGGCACAGACAAGACAGTATTTGGCAATGTCTGTGCTAATCCTTTGTTGGAGGTTTGTTGAAAAAAAGAAATTTGTGTTTTGGGTTATAGCTATTATATTTGCGATGCAGTTCCATATAACAGCTATTACTGCATTTCCATTATATTTTACAAATCGTATTAAGATTAAGCCTTGGTTTTCCATTTTTATGCTTTTAGGCTGTTTTTTTATTAATGTCTTTGCTCTTGACTTGATTTGGAAAATAATAGAGTTTACTGTAACAATAAAAATATTGCCTGATAGGGTTGCTTCAATTTTACAGTATTACATTAATAGTGACATATATAATAAACAAGCCGAGTATTCAAGTGGGTTGGGTCTACTGGTAAATTATGTGTTTTATTTTATTGTTTTGTTTTTATATTATGTAAAGTATAAGAATAAAAAGATCGATGAAAGCTGTGTTTTTAATTTTTTAATAGGCATTCTGTTTTCTTCAATGGGGCGTAATTTTTCGCAGTTTTCAAGAATTGGAAATTATTACATGCTATGTGGTGGGGGTATTCTTACTTATAATATAATTCCAGAAAGTTTTATTTTTTTTAAGAAATTTGATGTGGCCAGATTTGGTATTTCAGTATTGTGGATTTTATTTTTGATATATAATTTTTATGTGGTATGGTTAGATGAAATTGAGTATATATACCGCACATTTTTATTGAAATAAGTAATGTAAATAATAAATACAAATGTTAGTGAAGTTAGAATAAATAAAATTAAGAGATGATGGTGAAAATAAAGTTTGTGAATGCAAATTGTTTAGTAACGTTTTAGAGTGAAATATGAATGTTTCTATAATAATTGTAAATTATAACACTAAAGATGTTATTAGGAAATGTCTTGATTCGATATATGAACATACGCACGATATTGATTTTGAAGTAATTGTTAGTGATAATGGTAGTACTGATGGGTCGATAGAGATGTTGAAAGCTGATTATCCTCAAGTTATTCTAATAGAGAATAATGCTAATCTTGGCTTTGGGGTTGCTAACAACAGGGGACTAGATGTTGCAAAAGGAAAGTATATTTTTTATCTCAACAGTGATACTATCATCTTGAACAATGCAGTTAAAATGTTTTTTGATTATTGGGAAAAATCACCTGAGAAAGATCAGATTGGAGCTTTGGGAGGTGTGCTTCTTAATGAAAATTTAGAAATGATGCATTCTGGAGCACCTTTCCATTCTTATAAATCTTTTTGTAAGATTCAAATGAAGCAAATGATTTTTCATACGATTAAATCTATTTTACTTTTTTTTAATTTATCATTTTTGTATGAAAGGCATAGAAAGAAAGTGCCTTCTAAAATTTTTGTAAAAACAGGTGATACAGATGGATATATTACTGGGGCTGATTTATTTGTTTTGAATAATTTTTATGCTCGTTTTGATGAGAATTTTTTTATGTATTGTGAAGAAACAGATTTGGAATTGAGATTAAAAGAAAATGGACTGAAAAGAATAATTATTGATGGGCCCAAAATACAACATTTGCATAAGACTTTTTTGGGAGATAAAAATATTACGAGCTTTTCGGAGATTTGTACGCAGATCTCGTCTATATATTACGCAAAGAAAAATTTTAAAAAATCTGCATTAATTTTACGCTTTATAATTTGGTTAGATTGGTTGAATCCATATGTAAGAAAGCAGGCAAAAAAGGTATATACTGTTTATTACAAGAATCAAAGTAAAATAATTAACTGAAAAGATTATTAATCAAAAGGTTGATTTAGATAAATTTTTTAGGGGTGTATGTATGCCTATTCCAAAAATTGTACATTTTTTATGGATGTCTGAAAATAAAGATGAGCGTACAAAACGTTGTCTTGAAAACTGGAAAACAGTATTGACCGATTATGAAATAAAAGAATGGGATTCGAATTCTTTTCCGTATAGAGATTTTTTGTGGACAAAAACTGCTGCAAATGAAAAAAAATGGGCGTTTGTTACTGATTTTTTTCGTTTGTGGGTTTTGGAAAAGTATGGAGGGATATATCTCGATACAGATATTATTTTACATAAGGATTTTGATGCATTTCTTAATGATAAATTTTTTATTGCAACAGAGTATACACGACAATTGGGTCCTCATTGTATTGGATCTGAACCCCATCATCCATTTTTACGTACATGTTTAGAATTTTACACCGATAGGAAGTTTGAGAAAAATATTTTAATTCCCCATATTATGACTTTTATGTTGGTAAAACAGTATAATTTTAAAGGGTCTCTTGCTAATTTTGGTAATAACCCAATTAGGATTGACGATGAGATTTCAATATATCCTGATAATATTTTTACAATTGATATTTCTGATAATAAAAATGTTGCAGTTCATTTAGGGTTCGGTTCATGGCGTGATTCTGATGACATAAACCCTGTCTATATGGATGTTTTAGAGATGTTTTTTGTAAAGAGATTTTATTTATATAGTATACATAAGAAAAAATTCTTTAAAAGAATTATTTTCCTTTTATTACCAGGTATCTTTGTTCGGATGTTTTATAAACATCAGCTTAAAACAAAAAACTTGGTTTCAGTAAGAAAATATTTATGACTAATGCCCTTATATTTGCCGGAGGTTCCGGCGTCCGTATGAATAATGCCGCAAAACCAAAACAGTTTTTGCAGTTATATGGAAAAGAAATAATCATCCATACTCTTGAACAATTTCAAAACCATCAGCAGATAGACGCAGTTTGTGTTGTGTGTATAGAAAGTTGGATTGGTTTTTTGCAGGGCTTAGTCAGGCAGTACGGATTGTCAAAAGTACGGTGGATAGTTCCCGGCGGTAAAACCGGACAGGAGTCTATCTTTAACGGACTGTCTACTTTGCATGAACACTGCCCTATAGATTCTATCGTACTCGTTCATGACGGAGTAAGACCTTTGGTATCAGGTAAACTTATCAGTGACTGTATTGAGTCGGTAAAACAATATGGTTCCGGTATTGCGGTGGCTCCTGCCATTGAAACGATTGTAAATCTTGATAAAGAAGATAATATCAGTGGAATTACAGATCGTAGCAAGTGTTTTTATGCAAAGGCCCCCCAGGGTTTTGTGTTAAAAGATTTGTATGGTGTTCACATAGAAGCAAGAAAAAAAGGAAGTGTAAACGCAATAGATTCTGCTTCTTTAATGCATGAATACGGATATACACTGCATACAGTTCCCTGCTCTTATGAAAACATAAAAATTACCACCCCTGCTGATTTTTATATATTCCGAGCTTTATACGATGCCCGGGAAAATTCTCAAGTGTTCGGATTATAATTATGGAAACAAAAAACAACATACTTTTACAAGACATACAGCAGGTTGTCCGCTCTGTTGATTTGAGTGAACTAAAAAACAGCAGTATCTTTGTAACCGGGGCAACCGGTTTGTTAGGTTCATTTATAATAAGGGTATTATTGTATTTGAATAAAACTGAAAATTACAATGTACAGATTTTTGCTTTGATAAGAAATAAAGAAAAAGCCGAAAAAATTTTTGGGGAGTATTCGCATAATGACAATATAAACTGGATTATCGGTGATATACGGAATTTCAGCATAAAGGAAAATATAGATTATATTATTCACGGAGCCAGTGTTACTTCGTCCCAGGATTTTTTACATAAACCGGTAGAAACTATTTCGACGGCATTATACGGAACAGAAAGGATTTTAGAAACATCAAAAGAGCTTAAAGTAAAATCTGTAGTGTACCTTTCCAGTATGGAGGTATTTGGTATAACAGATACAAGACTGGAAGAAGTAAAGGAAAGCGACTATGGATATATTGATATATTGAATCCCCGGTCAAGTTATTCTGAGGGAAAGCGGCTTTGTGAGTGTCTTTGTGCAAGTTATGCTTCTGAGTATGGTGTTCCTGTTAAAATTGCCAGGCTGACACAGACTCTTGGAGCCGGGATTGATTACAACGATACACGGGTAGCTGCCCAGTTTATGCGTTCTGTAATTGAGAACAAGGACATAGTACTTAAAACAGAAGGAAAAACCCGCCGTCCTATAGTTTATATAAGTGATGCAGTGAGTGGAATTTTTACCATTTTATTAAAAGGACTGTCTGGAGAAAGTTACACTGTGGCGAATAAAAAAACTATAGCTACTATACGGGAAACTGCAGATATGATAGCCCACAACATTGCACAAGATAAAATAAAGGTAGTCTTTGATATAGATGTACCAAAAGAATACGCTCCAAATCTTAATTTGAATCTCAATCTTAATACGGACAAGCTTGAATCTTTAGGTTGGAAAGCCTATGTTGGTTTGGAAGATGCGTATAAAAGAATGATAGAAGGTGAGAAAACTTAAAAAAGTTTTTTTGGTGAAATATAAATGAGTCGAATAATAGAAGTTTCAAGGTTAATTATTATTTTTATAATCAAAATTGTATTACATTTCTTTTGGCTTTTTCCAGTGAAAAAAAATAGAATTCTTTTTTCTTGTTATGAGGGTAATCAATTTTCATGTAATCCTAAGTATATTTTTTTAGCTTTGCGAAAAGAATTTGGTAATAAATATGAATATATTTGGATCCTAAATAACGAAATTAAAGATCCTGCATTGGATCAAATTAAGAAAGCGAAATTCTTAACAGTAAAATATTTTTACTATATCTGTACTTCAGCGGTGTATATAAATAATGTTTTTTTTGAACCTTTTGTACCCAAAAGGAAATCTCAGCTTTTTATTAATACCTGGCATGGAGGTGGAGCGTATAAAGGGAATAGTGATGAGAGGCAAAATAGTGTAGTCATGAAAATAAAAGATAAGATGCGAGATTCTATAACCGATTACTATATTTCCTCTTGTGAGGCTTTTTCTAAAAGTTGGTCCCATGAATTCAATATAAGATACAATAAATTTTTGCCAATAGGATTACCAAGAAACGATATTTTGATTACAGATACAGACAATGTTGAAAAAATAAAAAAAATAAAGACAAAGCTTGGTATTGAAAATAAAAATAAAATAGTGTTATACGCCCCAACATGGAGGTTTTCTACACGAAGTACAGCAAAGGTTTTTAATTTGGATTTGGATATAAGCGCATTGTTGGAATGTTTAAAAAATAAGTATAGTGATGATTTTGTATTTTTGTTTAGAGGTCACCATTGTATGCATGATATTAGTTTCAATTCAGATGATAAATATAATTTTTTAGATGTGACATATTATCCAGATATGCAGGAAATTCTGCTGATAACAGATGTTTTTATTAATGATTATTCTTCTTCTATGTGGGATTTTGCGTTAACAAAACGGCCTGGATACTTGTATACACCAGATTTAAAAGAATATGAATCTGAGCAACATTTTTTAACTCCGATTGATAATTGGCCTTACCAATATGCAGAAACCTTTGTAAATTTATTGGAGATAATTAGCAAATCAAATAAGCAAAGTCAAAAAGAAAAAATTGAAAAGCATATTCGTGATCTTGGGACTTATGAGAAAGGTAATGCGAGTATGAGGGTTTGCTCTTTGATAGAAAAATTCTGTAATGAGAAATAATTGTATGAATATTTTAAAGGAAGCTATTATTCATATAGAAATTAATTTTAGTTTACCTAATCAAATTATTAAAAGGAAAATCATTGTATGATAAAAGATATCATAAGGTTTTTAGCATATCCATTCCTCAAAATATATTTTAAAGTCTTTCCTTTGAATGTTGCTATAAAAACTATAGATGAAACACTTGATACTTTATTGAATTCAGATGATTCTCTGATAAGATTCGGCGATGGAGAGTTTAAAATAATTGAAGGGGGATCAATTTATTTTCAAGAGTATGATGCTTTATTAGCTGAAAGGTTGTTAGAGATAGTTAATATAGAAAGTGATAGTTTATTAATTGGCATGCCTGATGTTTTTAATAATATTTCTGCATTAACTTTTAAAGCTAGGGTGTTTTGGTTGACCAATTTATATATTCACAAAAAGAGCTATAGAAAACTAGAAGGTAGAGAATTTAGTAATACATTTTTTTCAAGACCCTATATGGATTATGCGGTAAAAACTGATAAAAAAAAGTTCTTTGAGAAAATGAAATTGTTGTGGTTAAAAAGGGATATAGTATTTATTGAGGGTTCCACAACAAGAAATGGCATCGGAAATTCTTTGTATTCAGGTGCAAATTCAATAAGTCGAATAGTTTGTCCTTCACAAAATTGTTTTTCTATCCATGATAAAGTAGTAGATTATGTTAATAAGAATATTTCTAAAAATCAATTGCTATTGTTATCATTGGGGCCTGCAGCGAAAGTTATAGGGTACGATTTATTTATGTTGGGATACAGGGTAATAGATATTGGCCATTTGGATTCTGAGTATGAATGGTGCATGATGAATGCAAAAAGAAAAATAAAAATTAATGGAAAACATACTGCAGAATTGTTGGACAAATCAGTGTCGGGTTCTGATGATAAAATATATTTATCTCAAATAATTTGTCATATAGAGTAGATATAAGTATTTGAAATAATTTTTTTGTTTAAAAAAATATTTATTTGTAGTAAAAATATAAGTTTTCACTCAAGAACTGAAAGCTAAATTATATTTAAATTTCTTTATTTTATTTAATAGGTTAAAATGAATACCAAAGTCTCAGTTATCATGCCATGTTATAATGCAGAACATTTTATTTCTGAAGCAATTCGTTCAGTGATTGCTCAATCATACTCAAATTGGGAACTGCTAGTTATTGATGATTGTTCGACAGATTCAAGTTGTAGCATTATTACTGATTTTTGTAAAACTGATTCAAGGATAAAATATTTTAAGACAAACACCCCATCTGGATCTCCTGCTTTGCCTAGAAATATTGGAATACAAAATGCCTCAGGTAGATATATTGCTTTTCTAGATAGTGATGATATTTGGTTTCCTACAAAGTTAGAAAAACAAATTCCGTTTTTTTCAGGTGAAAATGTTGCTGTTGTATTTAGTGATTATGAAAAAATTTCTGAATCAGGGCGGAAGAATAATAGATATGTCTTTGCCCCTGGGGATGTAAATTATTTTAATCAATTAGAATCATGTTATATCGGATTTCTTACCGCTGTTTATGATTCACAAAAAGTTGGAAAGGTGTATTTTAGAGAAATTGATCATGAAGATTTTGTGTTTTGGCTCGATCTGCTTGGCAATAAATTTATTGGTAAAAATTGTGGAGAAATATTAGCCTCTTATCGTATAGTAAAAAAATCTGTTTCTAATAACAAAGTTCGAAGTGCCTTGTGGCAATGGAATATTTATCGCAATGTTTTAAGAATGCCGTTACATCAGTGTTTTTTCTTTTTTATAATTTATGCTTGTATGGGAGTAAAACGCAAATTTACGTTGCCCCGAAGAAAACCAATAAATCGTTCTATCCCCTAATTACTATATTTAATTTTCTAAGTTTATTTCAGCCACGGTATCAACCTTTGTCTGTTGTCACCGTGGCTTTTTTTTATTAGTCAAAGTTTTTTTTACATAATGCTTGACACATACTATGAAAAAGTCACATTGTGACTTTTCCATAGTATTCATACTATGAAAAATAGTAAAATAAAAGTAAAGATATCCAGGAGGTTGTATATGGCAGAAAATACAGATAATGAAATAACTCAAAAGTTTGCTGGGATTCCCATGGCGGATTTAATTTCCGGTCCATTAACTGCAGTTGCAGAGTCCCAGATAAAACTGGCTGAAACTTCTTACAACTATATGATGAAAATAGGCTTTGAAGATTCAGGAAAAACCAGGCTTGTCGAATTCGATCTTAACCGTCCTGCAGAGAGTGTTGGAGGGTATCAAAACGTAAAAACCCACGTGCAGGCTCCTTTCTTAGGACTTGTCCCAATCCCATCCTTATTAGTTGAGGACACTACAATTGAATTCCAAATGGAAGTTTCTTCTACAAGTACTGAATCTTCCTCTGTAAATACCGAAGCATCAACATCCGCTAATGCAAAGTATGGATTTTTAGGGCTTGGAGGTAATGTAACTGTTTCGGGAAAAGTAACTTCTGCCAGGGAAAATACAAGAAGCACAAATCAAAGTGCAAAATATCAGGTCAGGGTGTATGCCCGGCAGCAGGAGCCGACAGAAGGTTTGGCACGGTTAATGGATATTCTTGCATCCTGCACAGCTGCATTACCAGGTACAGATAACAACTAATGAACGGACAGACCATTAGTGATATTATAAGGGGTATGCAGTATGCAGTAAATACTGCAGAAAATATGCTTACAGCCCAACAGATGGAAAAGCTTTCTTCTTTATTCGATGAAGAAGGTAAGCCTAAAATGAAGTATGTTAAGTTACAAGATGAAAGACAAATCGGTATACCCCTTGCCAGTCTTACCCCGGCTTCATATCTTTCCATTGCAGAGATTGAACTGGAGTTTGCTGTAAAAATTTCTGACTCCCTTACTAAAGGTGACGGTCCCCATGAACGTACTTCGTGTCAAGTATCTTTTGTAGGAACCGAAAGAAAGAAATTTTTTGGAAATAATAATGGTGGCGTTATAAGAATAAAAATGAAGTTTAATGAACAAAGTGAACCTGAAAGTGTTGCCCGAATACGTGAAATTCTGGATTCTACAGTGGGGTGACCGGTGATTACTTTTGAAGTTTTGAATCTTCCTGCTAATATTGATGAAGATATATTGAAAAGAGAATTGGAGAAACAGATTGATGATTTGCCAACTTTAGATAGTATCAGAATTTTACGTGGCAGAAATGGAAGCAATAAATGTATTGCTTTGATGCAAGTTGATGATACTGACTATTCAGCAGTGACAAGAATTGAAAATACTGTAATATACATTTGTGATAAAAAAATCTCCATAAGAAGAAAACACGTACAAAAAGGTGAAAAAAACGACAGTAATACTTTTATGGACGAAAATAGAAATGGCGAAACAACGTTACGGCGAAATGCTTATAGAGAAAGCAGAAATTCACATGTATATGATGAAATTTATGAAGTAGATAGATACGGTGGAGAATCATATGATGACAGACGGAGAGATCCAAGTTATGGTATACCAAATCGAAGTATGATATATCCTGCTGGTTTTAATACTGGTGTCAAAAATAAAGTTATAGAAAAATACGGGAAAATATGCCATATCTGTGGAAAAGAGATAAGATCAGAATCTGATATAACTCTTGATCATATTCCTCCCCTTGCAGAAAGGTTTAATGAGTATGAATGGAAATTTCCGCAAAGGAAAAGAAATGAATATTTTAATGATATTAATTTTCTTAAACCTGCACACAGAAGCTGTAATAGCCGTACGGGTAGCGGAGGGGTTTGTTATGATAAAAGCTCTTTAGCTGCCGCAATGAGTGAAAAACATTTTAGTGAAGGCGTTGCAGGCTGGGATAAAAATTTGTCTGAGTACAATCGCTGGATGAGAGGTAAATTTCAAAATGAAAAAATAAATCCTTACTGACAAAATTATAAAATTATACCTGTAAAGAAAGTTTATTTCCTTTCAAATTCTTATAAAAAACATTTATATCGAATTATAAAGTTCTAATACAAATATTTTTTTAAACATAATTTTCATGCAAGAATACTTTGTTTCTGTAAATTGAGGAAATATATTCATTGATTAAACATAATATAATTAATAT
>JADIMM010000073.1 GCA_017694795.1 Candidatus Gallitreponema excrementavium | reverse complement strand
GGTCTCAATACAGGAGCTAATGACGGACTTTCTGAGACCGGGAGAAAATCCAGGAAAAACAGGGAATTACAGATTGAAAATCTTTCCGTAATGGAAACCGGGGAAAAAATGCCTGTTTCCGGTGATTTGTCCATGGAAGGGTCTGCCTTTTTGGAAAAAACAGAATTTTCCAACGGATCTGATTCCAAAGAAAGAAAAGTTAAGAAAAAGACTCCTGAAAACATCTCTATCACGTCGGAAAATTTACCGGGGCAAAATGTTTTGAAGACAGATTTTACCGATGCAAATGAGTCAATCCAGACTGATTCAAAAATTGAAAAACCTGATTTTCAAAAAGGAACATTGGAAGAAAAAATACAGGTAATAGACCTTAGGACCGGAAATTCCGGTGAAGGGGCAGGGGCTGAGAACCGGGGTAGCAATACCTTTCTGATGAACATAGGGGACGGCGGCTCTTTTAAGTCACTTTTCCGTCAGATACAGGAAAAGGGAATCTCAAAGTCTACCTTTTCCCAGTTCCTTTCAAGCCAAATTAAAGAGGCGGTTCCCGGCATAGTTCAGCAGGGGACGATAATCCTTCAGAACCATTCCCAGGGAAGTATCAGGCTTTTTTTAAATCCGGAAAGTCTTGGAACAGTAAAGATTGATTTAAAAATTTCCGAAAATCATGTTACAGGTAACATCAAGGTATTCAGTTCCGAGGCTTTTGAGGCCATAAAGGATAATCTCGAAAGTCTAAAAGCCGGATTTATTGCCGGAGGTTTTGAAGATGCTTCTTTGGATATCGAGTATTCGGGGGCTTCTGATTATTCAGGTGAAAAGAATGATCAAAACAGCCCCGGTAATTATGAAAATTACAGACCTGTTATAGCAGAAAAGGATTTGTCTTCTCCCGTTATGGCGGCGGCATTCGGGATTAAAACAGATGGAACTGTAAATCTTTTTGCCTGAAACGGCTCTGAATTGCCGGTTTAAAAGCAAAAACCGGCGGTTCTGAAAACTTGAGACTGCGTTTGCAGCTTAAATACAATTTTAGGCAGAAAATATTTTCCGCCTTTTAGGGAGTGTGCTTATGAGCATAACTATGGATTTGAACATGAGTGCCATGGATCGGCAGAAAGTTGAACAGGAAGTTAATTTGTTTAACAGTATGCAGCGGACTAATGGAAAGTCAGCTCAGCAGGAACTGGGAAAGGATGATTTTTTAAAGATTCTTATAACCCAGCTTAGTCACCAGGATCCTACTGCACCTATGGAGGATACCCAGTTTATAGCCCAGATGGCACAGTTTTCGTCCCTTGAGCAGATAACAAATATGAGTGTCCAGTTTGAAAAAGTTGCGGATGCTCTGGGTTCTTCCGGGGCAATACAGGCTGCGGGTAAAAAAGTTGATATAAATACTGAGCTTGGGGTCGTAACCGGGACAGTTGACTCGGTATCAACGGACAAAAACCCTTTGATTTCTGTAAACGGCCAGTTTTATAACTGGAGCGATGTTACCGCTGTTTACGGACAGTAATTCATAATTTTTTTTTAGGAGTTCAGCTTATGATGCGTTCATTATATTCCGGTGTATCCGGACTTCAAAACCACCAGACAAGAATGGATGTTATTGGTAATAACATTTCCAATGTAAACACTACCGGTTTTAAACGGGGAAGGGTTAATTTTCAGGATATGTTGTCCCAGCAGATGTCAGGGGCTGCAAGACCAACCGAATCAGTTGGTGGCGTAAACCCGAAAGAAGTCGGACTCGGTATGACTGTAGCAAGTATTGACACAATTCATACCCAGGGTTCACTTCAGACTACCGGTGTCCAGACAGACCTGGCTATCCAGGGTAACGGTTTTTTTGTTTTAAAAAACGGTGACAAAACTTACTTTACCAGGGCCGGTAATTTCGGCATTGACAACCAGGGAACCTTGGTAAATCCCGCAAACGGGTTAAGGGTCCAGGGATGGATGGCAGAAGAAATCAACGGAAGGTCAATTCTTGATACTTCCAGAAGTACAACCGATTTGATTATCCCTGTGGGTGGAAAGGATCCTGCAAAGGCTACTTCTTATGTAAATTATGCCTGTAACCTTAACAAGGCAACTCCTGTAATCCCTGAAGGTGCATCAGAGGATATGATAAGGGAAGGAACATGGTCAACAGACTTTATCGTCTATGATGATTTCGGTCAGGAACACAGGCTCGTCATCGAGTTTACCCGTTCTCCTGAGGTAGAAAACCAGTGGATTGCAACTGTAAATGTCGACCCTGACATGGAAGGCGGTTCAAACACCCAGGTGGGATTTGGTGCAGACGGTGAAAATGCAGGCAATACATTCATCCTTCAGTTTAACAACTACGGTACCCTTGATATGGTTACCGATACAGCCGGAAATACCAGTGCAGAGAACGGGCCGGTAAGTATTACAGCCGGATTCAATGTTGCTGGGGCTAATCCTAATGAAGACGGCACACCTTATCGCCAGAGTTTTACAATTAACCTTGGTACAATAGGAAGTGCAGAGAATACTGTTACCCAATTTGCCCAGACAAGTTCAACAAAGGCCAGGGAACAGGACGGTTATGCAATGGGATATATGGAAAACTTTAAAATAGACCAGTCCGGTATGATTACAGGGGTTTACAGTAACGGACAGTCAAGGGTTATCGGTCAGGTCGCCATGGCAACATTTACAAACCAGGGTGGACTTGAAAAAGCCGGTGAAAATACCTATGTACAGTCAAACAACTCAGGAATTGCTGATATTGGTGCGTCGGGTACAGCAGGAAAGGGTAAGATGATTGCCGGGGCTTTGGAAATGAGTAATGTTGATCTTACAGAACAGTTTACCGATATGATAGTTACCCAGAGAGGTTTTCAGGCAAACTCAAAAACAATCCAAACATCAGATACCATGCTTGAAACAATAATGAACCTTAAGCGGTAATTATATAACACCTTAATTTAAGGGGCCGGGGAGTTACACGGGGGTGTTCTTCCGGCCCTTTTATTTTTCTAAAGCCGTTAATATTACTTTCCGAAAAATATATCATAGAACAAAAAGAAATGCTGTGTTATAATTATTCAGTGTTTGTTTTGGAGGACTTATGATTGTGGTGACCCGCTTGGACGGAAAACAATATTGGATTAATCCTCATCAAATTGAAAGTATTGAGCTTAACCCGGATGTAACTTTGCTGATGCTTTCCGGAAAAAAAATTGTTGTAAAGGATCCTGTAGAGGAAATTTTAAACAGAATTGTTGAATATAGACGCCGTATCGGCGGATTTAAGAATGAAGATTAAATATTTTAATCTGAAAAAAAATCAGAGGTAATAAGATGGATATAGCAACAATATTAGGTCTTGTTGGAGGAATGGCTGTAGTTATCTTTGGAGCTATGCAAGGTGGCTCCATCGGCGGTCTTATCGATATTGGTTCAGTATTTATTACAATCTTTGGTTCTTATTTTTGTATGTTTACCAACTATCCCCTTCGCTATTGTTTGGGGGTTTTTAAGGTTATGGGATTAACATTTAAGGTGCCAGACTTTGGAGAAAAATCCCTTGTTCAAAAGCTGGTTAGTTTTGCAGAGCGGGCTAGGCGAGAAGGTCTTCTTGCCCTAGAAGATGAGCTAGAAGATCTTGATGACGAATTTATGAAGACAGGCCTAAGGCTTGTTGTGGACGGTACAGATGCAGAAGTTATTAAAAGTATTTTGGAAAATGAGCTTGGCCAAATGGAATCAAGGCACGCTACTTGGATAGGATTTCTTAATGGTTGGGCAACCCTAGGTCCTGGATTTGGTATGTTGGGTACCGTTATTGGGCTTATTGGTATGCTTACAAACCTCGAAGATAAAAGCTCCTTAGGTCCTAACATGGCGGTTGCCCTTGTTACAACCCTTTATGGTTCTCTTCTTGCTAACTGGCTTCTTATTCCAATGGCAGGAAAGCTTTCCTATATTAATGATTCAGAGGTTAGGTCAAAGGAAATGATAATAGAAGGTGTTTTATCTATTCAGGCAGGGGATAACCCTAGAATTCTTGCAATGAAGCTCCTTACCTATCTTGATGTTAAAGATAGAAAGGCAATAGAAGGCGATGTTCTTAAAGACTAAGGTAGGGTATTAATATGGCTAGAAAAAAGAAAGAACCAAGAGCCGTTACGTCAGAATGGCTTACAACCTATGGGGATATGATTACCCTTGTACTTTGCTTCTTTGTTATGCTTTATAGTCCCTCAGAAGTAGATGTAACCCAGCTTGCCTCAATGGTAACATCATTTACAAACGATCCTACTGCAGGAGGAAACACCATGTCAGCAGGTCAGCTTGCAGACTTAGGAAATAACATAAATTCCCTCCCTTCTACAGAAAAGGGCCGTTCCTTTGCCAGTGCAAGAAAAAAGGCAGTGAGTCTTTTTGCCCCTGAAATACATTCTTCCAAAATCCGTGTTGCTTTTGAGGAAAGGGGGCTGGTAATTACCCTTGCTGCAGATGCGTTTTTTAAAACTGCCAGTGCCGAGCTGGACATAGAAAATACAAGAACAACACTGCTTCAGTTGGCACAGTTTTTGTCTTCGGATGAATTGGCAGGAAGGAATTTCAGGATAGAAGGTCATTCGGATTCCGGTGATACAGATCCCGCTGTCTGGCCCAGTAACTGGGAACTTTCGGCAGCCAGGGCTATAAATGTTCTTCATTTTCTTACTGATTTTGGTGCTGACGAAAACAGGTTTCAGGTGGCGGCATTTTCAGATACTAAGCCATTGATGTCAAATGAAACACCGGAGGGACGGGCATATAACCGGAGGGTTGATATAATTATTCTGGATGACGGTCATTTTTGATTAACCTATTGTCGTACAATAAAATAAGTTTACTATTTTTTTAAAATCTGTTATGATTTTAAAGGAGGAGGGTAATAATGAGTGATAATGATAATTTGGATCTTGTTGATGTAGACGGTGACATAGAAGAGTCAGGATCCGGTAAAAAAAGAAAGTTAGGATTTTTCCCTGCCTTGCTTAAATGGATAGCCATAGGTTTGGCGATTCTCATTGTAATTGTAACAGTAAGTCTCATAACTGTAAAAATTGCTACTAAAAACACGACGGTGGCGACAGCCGTGCCAGTAAGTCCCGAATATAAGTCAAAAAGGGAAGTTCTCTCCTGGTATGACGGAATTGATACAATCAGGGTGAATTCCAGTGATAAGCCTTCATGTACTATTGTTGCGGATGTCATTTTCGGTTATACAGAAAATGACAAGGCCGTATCTGCAGAAATTACCAGCCGTTCCTATGAAATAAGTGATTGGCTGAGGGTATATTTCAGAAAAAAAACAAAGGCAGATTTGGAACCACAGAATGAAAATATGATTAAAATGGAAATTCAGAATGGAATTAACGATGACATCCTTTACAAGGCAAAAATTAAGGATGTTGTTTTTAAACAGTTGGATATTATTGAGCAGTGATTAACACCGTATTTTGTTTAGGAGTTTGAACTAGATGACAGAAGTTCTATCACAGGATGAAATTGACCAGCTTCTTACTGCCATTAGTGCCGGGGATACTGAGCCGGAGGATTTCCGCCCTGTAAATGATACCCGGAAAATCAAAATTTATGATTTCAAGCGTCCTGATAAATTTTCAAAGGAACAGATCAGAACTGTCTCTATTATGCATGAAACATTTGCCCGTCTGACAACAAACAGTTTGTCCGGGCAGCTCAGGAGCATGGTTCATGTTCATGTTGCTTCTGTAGACCAGCTTACCTATGAGGAATTTATACGTTCCATTCCTACACCGACGACTCTTGCAGTTATAAATATGGATCCGTTGAAAGGAAATGCTATTTTGGAAATAGATCCGGCAGTAACATTTTCGATTATAGACCGGCTTTTTGGTGGAACCGGGGAAGGGACAAAGGTTCAGAGGGAGCTTACCGATATAGAGAATTCCGTTATAGAGGGAGTTATTGTCAGAATTCTTGCTAATATGAGGGAAGCATGGACCCAGGTTATTGATTTGCGGCCCAGGTTGGGACAAATCGAAACAAATCCCCAGTTTGCCCAGATTGTTCCTCCCTCAGAGATGGTTGTTTTGGTAACCCTTGAAACAAAGGTAGGGGATGAGGAAGGAATGATGAACTTCTGTATACCCTACATTACTATCGAGCCAATTATCTCCAAACTGTCATCCCAGTTTTGGTTTTCTTCGGTAAGGCGCAGTTCTACAACCCAGTATCTTGGTGTACTTAAGGATAAGCTTTCAACTGTCGATATGGATATTGTGGCTGAATTAGGTTCCATTGTCGTTCCTGTCCGGGATGTTTTGAATTTACGGGTGGGTGATACTATAAGACTTTCAAATGTCAAGGTTGGGGATCCTCTTACTCTAAGTGTGGGGGATCAAAAAAAGTTTTTATGTCAGGCCGGTGTAATCGGTAAAAAAATGGCTGTACAAATTCTGAAAAAACTGGATGATTCCATTCCTGAGGAATTTGAAGAGCTTACTACAGAAGGAGAAGATTTATGAGCGACGGTGCTATTTCTCAGGATGAAATTGACGCTTTGTTGTCAGGAGTAGGCTTAAACGGTCTTGGCGGTAGTGGTTCTGCAACTGCCAATACAGTTGTTTTGTCCGATGCTGAAACAAAGGTTGTTACAGATTTTTACAACGAGATATTGCCCAAATTTGGTGAAAGCCTTGGGTCTTTTATAAATGATAGTATTTCTTTCAAACTTAATGAAGTAAAGGGTGTTAACCGTGAAAAGATGCTGAAAGAAATACCCGAGATGACTGTTGCCATAATGGCAAATTATAATTCGGATATATCCGGAGACCATTTCTTTATTATCTCCCCTGAATTTGCCCAGAAACTTGCAAGTTTGATTAACAAAGAAGAAAACATTGAGTTGGACGATATGTCACTTTCTGTGGTTTCCGAATTCTTTTCGCAGTTTACCGGGGTTGAAATAACTTCGTTAAGTGAAAAACCCGGATTGGAGAGTCTGGTTAGTGATGCTGCAGAAGGTACCCATTGCCCAAAGGCAATGGTCAGGTTTCCTGCCGGTGATTTTGTCTGTCTTGAGTTTTCCATTAACGTAGATGGAAAAGATTATACTTTGTGGGAGATTCTATCTTCCGGTATTTCCAAAAAAATTGCTTCTGCACTGGGTGCTCCGGCTGGAGGAACAGCTTCTGATGCTGCTCAGCAGGGCCAGACTGCTGATATGGCTCAAGCAGCCGGTGGAATGCAGCAGATGCCCATGCAAGGGATGCAGCAGATGCCCATGCAGGGAATGCAGCAGATGCCTATGCAAGGGATGCAGCAGATGCCCATGCAGGGGATGCAGCAGATGCCCATGCAGGGAATGCAGCAGATGGGAATGAATATTCCTAATGTTCAGCCTGTCCAGTTTCCTAATTTGACGATGCAACAGGTTTCAGGGGAACAGGGGAATATCAGCCTCATAATGGATGTTTATATGGAAATGTCTGTTGAACTGGGGCGTACCAGAAAGCTTATTAAGGAAATCCTTAGTATGGGAGAGGGGACAATTATTGAATTGGATAAACTCGCCGGTGAGCCTGTGGATATTTTGGTGAATCACAAGCCTATTGCCAAAGGTGAGGTAGTAGTTATAGATGAAAACTTTGGAGTCCGTGTTACCGAAATATTGTCTCCGGGGGAAAGGATTCCTAATGTAAATTAAAATCTGTTTTTGGTTAAACCAAGAACTGGGTGGGAGGATTTTAATTTGTTTGAAAAGTACCGTTTGCTTTTTCTGGTAGTTGTTCTTGTTTCTTTTGTTACTTTTGTGTTCAGTCAGGAGACGGGAGACGGGTTGCCTGCTTCCGGGGAAACATTGGGTTCCGGCGGGGCTTATGCCGGGGATTTGAGAGAGTCGGATATAATTCTTAATCCGGTCAATGAGGCTGCAGGAGAGGAACCACAGGTTTCCGGAGGAAGTGGTTTGTGGTTATTCCTGAGGATGTTTTTAGTCCTTCTTTTTGTAATCGCTCTTATTTATTTCTTTGTCTGGTTTTTAAAAAGAACGTCCAGGACTCCTGATTCCAAAGACAATTATATCCGCCATACTGCGGCAATAGCTTTGGGTTCCGGAAAGTCTGTGCATATAATAACTGTTGGAGAAGAAGGTTTCATACTTGGGGCCTCTGAAAATTCTTTGTCTTTGATTTCCAAGTTAGAGGATAAAGATTTGGTACAGGCCATGAATCTTGCCCATGATGAGCAGTCTTCTACAAAAAAAACTTTTACCGATATTTTGTCTTCGTACATATCCGGCGTGACTAAAAAGGATTCAAAATCGACGGAAGATTTGTCTTCTTTGACTGAAAAACTGAAAAGCACCCGTTCCCGCTTTAATAATCCGGATGGTAAGTAATGAAAATAAATCTTAAAATTCTTTCGGCTTGCTTATTGTTTTTTTTCGTTACTGTGGCCTTTGCGGGAGGTCAAAGTACAGACCAGGGAGACTTTCCTTACTCTACCGTTCCCGGGTCAACTGATATGGGAACCCAGCCTCCTGCAAGAATACCTTTTATTGACTTTTCTATAAGGGAACCGTCAACAAATAATGAGGTCGCTTTTTCACTTCAGGTATTGCTGTTGTTGACTGTGCTGTCTTTGGCACCAAGCATATTGATTCTGGTAACTTCTTTTTTGAGAATAAGCATAGTTTTGGACTTTATAAAAAGAGCACTGTCCTTGCAACAAGTTCCTCCCACCCAGGTTCTTAATGGCATAGCACTTTTTTTGACGTTTATGATAATGTGGCCGACATTTACTCAAATATATGATAATTCCTTTAAACCTATGGCTGAAGGTCAAATAAATGTAGAAACAGCCATCCGTGAAGCGGAGTCTCCATTGCGTATTTTTATGTTCAAACAGATGAGCAATCAAACTCAATATATTGACCTTTTTATGGGTATGTCAAATATGGACCGCCCGGAGACACTGGAAGATGTACCAACACATATTCTTATTCCCGCATATATTCTTCATGAGCTTACAGTAGCTTTCAGAATAGGAATCCTCCTGTACATACCTTTTATTATAATAGACATGATTGTAGCCAGTATACTTATGTCAATGGGTATGATTATGTTACCTCCTGTTCAAATTTCAATGCCTTTTAAGTTGATTCTGTTTGTTCTTGTTGACGGTTGGGGCCTTTTAACCCAGCAGCTTTTTGTTTCATTCGTTAAGTAATTTCCCGGGGGTTAGGTATGACAAAAGAAACAGTTGTTTCGATTTTGCAGGAAGGTATCCTTCAGATTATTTACATAGCAGGTCCGGTGCTTATTGTTGCATTGATTGTAGGGTTGGTTATAGCTCTTTTTCAGGCTATAACATCGATTCAGGAACAGACCTTAACCTTTGTTCCAAAAATCCTTGCCATACTCGGAATGATAGCCCTTTTGGGTTCATGGATGTTGTCCACACTTTCGGAATATGTAATAAGGCTTTTTAACATGATACCCTCTATGGCTATGTAAAGGATAGTGATTTGCTGGATTCAATTATTAATAACAGCGGGATTTTTTTACTCATATTTGGAAGAGTTGTTGCCTTGATTATGACAACCCCTATTCTTTCTTCCAGTGCTGTATCCAGAGTTGCAAAAATAGCTTTGGGCGGTTTTACGGCCTTTGCTGTATTTCCCACTGTAAATTCTCTTGGCTGGAATGTTCCTGCTTTCGGGCTTGAATATGTTTTCTTATTGATTGGTGAAATCATGATAGGTATTGTTACTGGATTTTTTGTCAATATGGTTTTTGCCACTTTTAGTTCAGCGGGTCAATTTTTTTCTTATCAGATGGGTTTTGGAGCTTCCGAAGTTTATGATACCCTGGCACAAATTGAGAATCCTCTTATGGGGCAGTTTTTGAACCTGGCGGCTATGTTTGTCTTTCTTCAGGTTGACGGGTTCAGGCAGCTTTTTTTAGGCGGTGTTTTAAGAAGTTTCCAGTCCCTCAATGCCCCTCTCTTAATGGCGGCCAGGGACAATTTTCTTATGCTGGTTTTAAAAGGTTTGACGGGACTTTTTCTCAACGGGCTTGTTATATCAATGCCTGTAATCGTAACACTTTTTTTGATAACCCTTGCCACCGGACTTTTGTCAAAAGCTGCCCCCCAGATAAACCTCCTTTCAGAAGGGCTTCCGGTGACCATCATAGTATCATTTGTCATTCTTTTTCTTTCAATGCCTGTAATGATAGACTTGTTTATAAATATATTGAACAGCGGGTACAAAACCTTACAGGACTTTTTTATATATGTAGGAGGTATTGATGGTTGATTTTGGCCATATGCTTCCGTTAAGTTTTTTTTACAAGTTATTTCTGAAATGGAAGTATTATCTCGTTTTAAGGAAATTCCATCTCCAGTGGTTTGCTTCTGCCGAAGATGAGGGAAGGACAGAGGAGCCTTCCGACTATAAAAAAAGAAAGGCCAGGGAGGAGGGTCGTGTTGCAAAAAGTCAGGAGATTAACAGTGCAATAGTTCTCCTTTTTCCTGCAATAGTTCTTATTATAATGGGCCCCTGGATTTTAAGACAGCTTCTGGAAATGATTGTGTGGTGTTTTTCTTCAATAAACGACCAGTCATTAACCGGTTGGAGTATTTTTTTACATTTCCTTAGTTGTTTTTTCAAGTGTATTCTGCCTTTGGCACTTACTGCAATGGTGTCGGGGATTGCCGGTAACATTGTTCAAAATGGCGGCTTTTTATTTACACTGAAACCAATTGAGCCGAAATTTTCCAAAATAGCACCGGATTTTATTAAATATTTTAAGCGGACCCTTTTTTCTTTGGACGGCATTGTTAATTTGATTAAATCAATTTTAAAAATTACTGTTATTATTTTTGTCTCCTACCTGTTGATACGGTCGGACATACCTAAAATGCTTTCCTTAATGCAGACCAGTATTTGGACGGCCCTTTCTTTTGCCGGTTACAGTGCCGGAAAGCTGCTTATTGCAGCTGCCATCCTTTTCCTTGTTCTTGCAATTCCGGATTACATCTATCAAAGGTACAGTTTTAAGCAGAGCTTGATGATGTCAAAACAGGAAGTAAAAGAAGAATACAAGATGATGGAAGGGGACCCGGTTGTAAAGGGAAGACTTAACAGCATGATGATGGAAATAATGACCCAGAATATATCAAAAATTGTTCCCGAAGCAGATGTGGTCATCACAAATCCAACCCACTATGCAGTGGCGGTAAAATTCGAAAAAGGGATGGAGGGACCTCAGGTAACTGCAAAGGGGGTGGATGAAATGGCTTTGAAGATAAAATCCATTGCAAGGGAAAACGGTGTAAGCCTTGTAGAAAACAGGCATTTGGCAAGAGCTTTGTATACAAATACAAAAATAAATGATACAATTCCCGTGGAGTATTACTCAGCTGTTGCAGAAATTTTAAGGCATGTTTATATGCTGGATGCTTCCAAGCGGCAAAAAGCCCTTTAAAACAGGTTTTATTTTGCCGGTTAATATATTATAATAAATATTGGTTAGTCTTTTTTGGGTGGGGGAAAATGTCAAAAAAGTCAGGTTTTGTAGGTGCTCTCTTGGGGGGAAGTACTGAGTTATACATTGCAATTGCCGTTGTACTGATGGTTTTTATGCTTATTTTTCCGCTTCCCACAATGGTTTTGGATTTTCTGATGGTGTGCAATATTGTTCTCAGCCTTATAATCCTTCTTTCAGTTTTGTATCTTAAAAGACCCATAGACTTCGGCACTTTTCCGACAATGCTGTTGATTTCCACAGTATTCTCGTTTGCACTTAATGTGTCTTCAACAAGGTCAATACTTACACTTGGGCCGGATTTTGACGGACAGATGATCAGGGCTTTCAGTTCTTTCGTTGTAGGCGGTGCTGAAGGCACAACAGGTTTGGTCGTGGGTTTTGTTATTTTTATAATCCTTATAGCAATACAGGCTATGGTTGTTACAAAGGGTGCCACAAGGGCCGCTGAGGTTGCGGCCCGTTTTAGCCTGGATGCAATGAACTTTAAAATGCTTAGTGTGGACAGTCTCCTTAATTCGGGCTCAATAACAGAAGAAGATGCCAGGAGAAGGAAAGAAGATATACAGCTGGAATCCAATTTTTACGGAAACATGGACGGTGCGAATAAATTTATTTCCGGTGGTGTAAAAGTTGGAATCCTTATAACTGTGGTTAATCTTGTTGCCGGTATTATTGTGGGAATGATTTTCCGGGGGGAAAGCTTTACAGAAGCTCTTGAAACTTATTGCCGCCTTACCATTGGTGACGGACTTTTGGCCCAGATTCCATCCCTTTTAATATCTGTAGCTTCCGGTATAATCATAACGAAAGGTTCAAGTGAATTCAGTTTCGGTCAGGAACTGGAACGGGATTTGCTGAATGATGGAAAGGTTTATTACTCAATAGCAGGTATTTTGCTGCTTTTATCCCTTATCCCGGCTTTTCCCCAGTTTATTTTGCTCCTGATGTCCATACTGTTGGGTTTCTTAGGTTATTACCTCTCAAAAAACAAAACAAGAAAAGAAATTGCAAAAAAAGAAAAAGAAGCGGAGAAAACAGCAAAGGCAAAAAACGGATCTCCCGGGAAAATTTCTGCTGTCAGCCCGCCTGATATTATCTCAATGGAAATCGGTTATGCTCTGGTTCCACTTGTAGAAAAGGGTGGTGAGCTTTTGGAAAGAATAACAATGATTAGGAACGAAGTAGCTTTGGATTTGGGTCTTACCATACCACCGGTCCGTATCATGGACAATGTTACAATTGAACCGGGGGGGTACCGTATTAAAATACGAGGTATAGAGGTTGGACGGGGTGAAGTTCGCATGGGTTCATATCTATGCTTTAATTACCAAAAGGAAATAGATGATATTGAAGGGGAAAAAACAATAGAACCGACTTTCAATCTGCCTGCGTTGTGGATTTCTGAAGAAAACCGTGAAAAGGCTGAGCGTAAGGGGTATATTGTAACCGATGTGCCATCAGTGATGACTACCCATATGCTGGAAATTATCCGCAGGCATGCTGCGGAATTTATCGGGCGGCAGGAAGTACAGGCAATGATTGATGTGGTAAAGAAAGACTATCCCGCTGTTGTTGAAGAAGTAATGGGCGCTTCCAATCCCAACCGGTATGATTTGGGCCGCATCCAGAAAGTCCTGCAGGGGTTGTTAAGGGAAAATGTTTCCATTAGGAATTTTGTAGTAATTCTTGAGACATTGGCAGATTATGCCCCTCTCAGGGCAGAGCCTTATTATCTCGTGGAAAAAGTAAGGGCAGCCTTGGCAGATCAGATTTCTTTCCAGTATGCAGATGAAGAAAAAAATCTCAATGTAGTAACCTTATCTCCTGCCTGGGAACAAAAAATTGAAGCCGCTACGGTGGTCGGCGCTTCCGGTCCTGTACTCGGATTGGAACCTGATATGAGCCAGAAGTTTATAACCGATGTAAATAATGTTTTTTCAAAGATTAAAGATTTCGGATATATGCCCATTATACTTACTTCCGAGGCTGTGAGACTCGTTGTAAGAAATTTTCTTAAAAAAATAAACCCTGGCATCATTGTTCTGGGGGTCCCCGAGATTTCCAGTGAGGTAAATTGTAGACAGGTAGGGGTCGTTGATTTTGAATAGGAGGGAGTATGGACTACAAAACTGTCAGGTCTGAATCAATAGAAAAGTGTTATGAAATAATAGAACGGGTTTATAAATTGTCCAGAGGAGAGTACGAGATTCTCTCCATTGAAGAAAAGAAGAAGTATAGTTTTTTAAAGTTGGCTTCTTATCCTGAGTATGAAATCAAGTTTATTGAAAATGGCAGAGGAAGGAGAAATTTACAGGGAAATGTGCAACCCTACGGGAAAAGCCGTTATTCCGGGCAGGTCTTGAGTGACAGTGCCTACGATAAGAATAAATTTGAGGAAGAAAGAAATAAGATTCTCAGGGCTTCTCCCGCAAAGGTAGATCCTGCCATGGTTAAGATAATGTCTAAACTGGAAAATATAGACAGCTATATTAAAAACCAGAAAGATGTTCCCCAAAAGAATTTTGAACATGAAAATTTATCAAAATTGGAAAAACTATTGGTCAAAAATGATTTTACCTACGGCTTTATAAATGAGATAATGGAAAAGACCAGACAGGAGCTTTCGATAGAACAGATAGATGATTTTGAAATTCTGAAGGAATGTGTTATAAAGTGGATAGGGGAGAGAATCCCTATTTACAAAGAGGAGAACAATAGCCGTCCAAGGATAATGATTTTGATAGGGCCGACAGGAGTGGGAAAAACCACTACAATTGCAAAATTTGCAGCGGTTTTTCTCAATTTTGCAGAACGAAGGCCGGTGAAATTGAAAATCATTACCATTGACAAGTATAAAATCGGCGCAAAAAACCAGATGGACAAGTATGGTGAAATAATGTGTGTGGATGTTATTTTTGCTTCAACCAGGGACGATTTACAGAATGCGATAAAAAACAGCCTTGATGACACGGATATAATATTGATAGATACTATTGGCAGTGGACCAAAGGAGTATAAACGGATAATTGAAATGAGGAGCATTCTTGATTGTTGCGGTGCCTATAATGATATCCACCTTACTATGAGTGCAACTACAAAGGCCAGCGATATACAGGAATGTATAAAACAGTATGAAACATTCGGTTATCATTCTATCATTTTTACAAAGATGGACGAAACCAGGCATGTGGGTAATATAATTTCCCTTTTGTGGGAAAGCGGCAAACCTTTGTCTTATCTGACTACGGGACAGACTGTGCCGAATGATATAGAAAGGGCATCTGTTGCCGGTATTCTTTCCCGTTTGGAAGGTTTTGGATTTACTGAAGAAAAACTGTTGGAGTTTTTTCCGGAAAATGAGAAAGTAAAATTTAACTGGAGATAAAATATGGGTGATCAGGCAGAAAATTTAAGGGAATTAATGAGAAAAAAGAATGAAACAGGGACCGTTAAAGGAGAAAAACAGGCGGAAAAAACAGCCGCAAATTCTGAACTCACTCCTTTAAAGAAGAAATCCGGTAAAAAAACAAGGATTATTACCATTGCTTCTGGAAAGGGCGGGGTAGGAAAAACAAACATTTCAGTCAATCTTGCTATTGCCTACGCACAGCTTGGAAAAAAGGTCATTGTTTTGGATGCAGATTTAGGGCTTGCCAATGTTAATGTCATGATGAACATGATACCAAAGTACAATTTATATCATGTAATACGTAAACAGAAAAAGATGTCTGAGATAATTCTGGATACAAATTACGGGATAAAAATGGTTGCCGGTGCTTCCGGTTTTTCAAAAATAGCAAACCTGGAGGAAGCGGAAAGAAACAGCTTTATTGATGAGCTTTCCACCCTATCAGATGCCGACATTATAATTATTGATACCAGTGCAGGGGTTTCCCAGAATGTTTTATCCTTCGTTGCAGCTGCTGATGATGCAATAATAATAACTACTCCTGAACCTACCGCTATTACTGATGCTTACGGAATAATAAAAATTATTGCAACTGAAATCGATAATTTTGACATCGGTTTAAAGCTGATTGTAAACCGTGTAAAAACTTCTGCCCAAGGTAAGGCTGTTGCTGATAAAATGACAAATATTTCAGCCCAGTTCCTTAATTTAAAGGTGGAATATCTTGGTTTTATTTACGATGATCCTCTTGTACCCCAGTCGGTTTTAAAGCAAAAACCCTTTATTACTGTTGATCCTAAGGGAAAGCCATCCATATGTATAAGACATATTGTTGGACGGATGGAAAAGACTGAAATACCTGATAGCGGGGGATTACAGGGATTTATTAAAAAACTTTTTAAAAAAACATGATTTTTTTTGCAGGTTTTACCGGAATTTTGTTTTTTTTTAAAAGACAAATGAAAAAACTTGACCATATAGGTTTTTTAGCATAGTCTATAAAAAGGGGGAAATTTAAATGTTGAGCCCGAAGCTGATAATAATACCGGCAGCAGTCGGGTTTTTGCTGTCATTTACCATATCCTTGTTTTCCAAAGCCTCGTTTCTCATAGCTTTGCTTCGGGGTGGAATTTTCCTTTTGGTTTTCGGGGGGTTGTCTGTCCTAATCCAGTTTTTGGTTTCCCGTTTCATACCTGAACTTTTGGATGTAGATAAAACAGATGACCCTTCCCAGGATGAACTTCAGCCGGGAAATTTGGTTGATGTTACTGTAGGTGACAGTACCCCCTATGAACAAGGTCCGGTGGAAAGCCAGACTGTTGATTCCGGGGACAGTAAAATTGATGATGCTGTTCCGGATAACAATGTTTCCCCTGCAGAGGTTCCGGCTGCAACAGAAGGTAGTAAGGTAACTGATAGCTCTGATGAGCTGGCAGATTTCCCTGATGTTGGAGCTTTTGATTCTGCTAAAGATCCCGGTGCCTCAGATGGGGCACAGCCGGTTCCGGATTCTGTTTTGGATACTGGTTCTGTAAGCCAGGGCAGTTCTTCCGTTTCCAATCCCGAAGCCATTAATATGGCCAGGGCTATACAGACTATTTTGGCAAAAGATAATTGATAAGGTTGGTTGTTATTAAATGCTTGAAGAAATTATAGATGAGAAAAACGAAGAGAAACTTTGGTTGGAGTATAAAAAAACCCGTAATCCGAAACTCCGAGATGATTTTATAAAGCAGTATTCACCCCTTGTTAAATATGTTGCCGGAAAGGTTGCTGTAGGTATGCCTAACAATGTTGAATTTGATGATTTGGTAGGTTACGGGGTTTTTGGGTTGCTTGATGCCATAGAGAAGTTTGATCCTGAAAAGAATGTAAAGTTTAAAACTTATGCTGTTACACGGATTAGAGGTGCAATCTTTGATGAGCTGAGGACTTTGGATTGGGTACCCCGTTCTGTCAGACAGAAAACCCGTGAAATAGAAGATACCATAGTCAGCCTGGAGGCAAATCTCGGCCGGACAGCAACAGACTCAGAGATAGCAAAGGCCTTGGGAGTCACGGAATCTGAATTCCAGCAATCACTACTTAAAATTTCCGGGACAAGTGTTCTGTCTTTGAATGATGTCTGGTATTCCGGGGATGATTCAGAGAGGGTTTCTATAGGGGACAGTATAGAAGGGCCGTCAGTGTTTAATCCTGATATGGTGGTGGAAAGGGATGAGATTAAAAGGGTGATTGTTGAGTCAATTAATGAACTCCCTGAAAAGGAAAAACTGGTTCTGGTTCTTTATTACTATGAAGATTTAACCTTGAAAGAAATAGGAAAAGTTTTGGAAGTGACAGAATCCCGGGTCTCACAGCTGCATACAAGGGCTATACTCAGGTTGCGGGCGAAATTAACCAACATTAGGAAGGGTATAATTTAATGCTGGATTTAGCATACCTCAGAAATGCTTTACAATCTCGGTATGAAGTTGACAAGGATGCAAAAACTGTTGAAGTAACAGCAGATACTTTGGACGAAGCACTGGAAGATGCTGCCATTCAGCTTGGAATTTCAATCAAACACCTTGATTACGAAATCATCAGTAAAGGTTCACCCGGTTTTTTAGGCCTGGGAATGAAAGAGTGGACTATAAAGGCCTATGAATCGCCTGAACATAAACGGAAATCCTTGATCAAAGAAGAAGAAACCGGTGGTACTTCTGCGGAAGAAATGCAGGTTGTTCAGGAAAAGAAGGATGGAGATGTTTTTGTTCATGTTTCCAATGACGGGGTGTATCTTAAGGTAATTCCTCCTGTCGGGGATGGTAATAAGGCTTCTTACAAGGATGCCGTATTTGTTTTAAAAGAGAGGGGAATTACTTCTTACGATGAAGGGCAGGTTAAAGAGCTTGTTGAAACAGCCGGCGGAAGTTATGAAAAAGTAGGTGATTTTGCTTACAACCCTGGAAATGATGCCTTGCTGTCAGTCGATATAACGGATAATGATATGAAAGCCTGGATTTATGCTTCGCCTCCAGGCCCCGGGGGAGCGGATATTTCCAGTGACATGATTTTTAATATGCTCCGGAACTATAAGATTAATGAGGAAACTATTGACCGTGATGCAGTTTTACGGTTCCATGACAGACCTGTATACAAGGAAAATTATCTTGTAGCCAAAGGACTGGAGCCGCAGAACGGTAAAGATGCGTATATACTTTATAATTTTGAGACAGATCAGACAAAAATTAAGCTGAAAGAATCAGAATCCGGAAAGGTGGATTTTAAGGAACTCAATAAGGTTCAAAATGTTGTTGAAGGACAGCCTTTGGCCAGAAAGGTTCCCCCTGAAAAAGGAATCCCGGGAAAAACTGTTTTGGGAATGTACCTTGAGGCAAAAAACGGAAAGGATATCGGACTACCTTTGGGAAAAAATGTAAAACTCGCTCCTGACGGACTGACCATATTGGCTGAAACTAATGGTCAGGTGCTGCTTCTTAATAATAAGATTAATGTTGAACCGGTTCTTACAATCCCGGGTGATGTAAGTTTAAGGACCGGAAATATAATGTTCCTTGGTACTGTCATTGTTGCCGGAAATGTGGAAGATGGATTTTCTGTTAAGGCTTCGGGAAATATTGAGGTGCATGGAACTGTCGGTAAGGCAGAAATCGATGCTGAAGGTGATATCATCGTGAACCAGGGTATTACCGGCCGGAATGAAGCAAAAATAAGGGCAGGAAGGTCTTTATGGTCCCGGTTTATCGAAAATGCTACGGTTTCAGCAGGTGAACTGATTATAGTTTCAGATGGAATTATGAATTCAAATGTCAGCTCAAAAAAGAAAATCCTGTGTAAGGGAAAGAGGGCTGCTATTGTAGGAGGGCATCTGAGTGCTTCAGAAGAAATCCATGCCAAAACCCTCGGTTCGGCAGGGGGAGGAAGTGAAACTGTTCTGGAAGTAGGTTTTGATCCGGAAAAGAAAGAGAGGCTGGATATTCTTCAAGCAAAGAAGGCTGAAGTAGAAAAAGAACTTGATGAAATAGAGTTGAATCTTCAGACCTTGATAAACATGAAAAAACAAAAAAAAGGGCTTTCCGAGGAAAAAGAAGAATCTCTTAAGAAACTTTCTGAGCGCAGGAGTATTATTGGCCTTGAGCTTGAAGAAATTACAAGGGAAATCGGAGTTATTCAGGAATACCTTAATACAATAAAGAACAGGGGTAGGGTTTCTGCTTCTTCCAAAGTTTATGCAGGTGTTGTTATCGTTATAAGGGATACAAAGGAAATTGTAAGAAATGATTGTAAGGCAACTACATTTTCTTTGGAAAACGGAATGGTAAAGTACGGCAAGTATGATGGTCCCGATGATGATATGAAGAAGGTTCCAGATGGCTATACATCCAATTGATTTGCAGACTATGTTTACTCAAATTGACAAGGTTGGAAAAAACCAGCTTCAGCAGGACCAGCAGCTTCAGCTTCAGCAGGGGATTGCTGCACAGCAATTTGCAAAGGATGTTGCCCAGCAGAAAGCTGCTGTTCAGAATACTACAGTGACAGCTGAAAATCAAAGTAAGGTTGGTGCGGATGATTCTGTTCCGTTTACAGGGGAAAATCCTGAAGAAAAAAAAGAGAAAAAAGATGAAGATTCTCAAGATGATTCCGATGACTCTTTACCCTTTGCAAAAGACCCTAAATTGGGAAACAGACTTGACGTCTCTTTATAGGTGGTTTTTGTGTGGTTTGTGCCTTTAATATTTACGGTGGTGATTTTTTTTATAAATTTCTTCATTTTAAAAAAAAGGTTTTCAGTAAAGCGGTACCTTGAGGATATTAACCGTGAACTGTCCGGGTTGACTGATGATTTTAACAGAAATACCGATCGGAATGTGACAATAATTGAAACTAAGATAAATGATTTAAAACTTCAAATTGAAAAAAGTGAAAAAATTATCACACTTATGAAGAAAGAAATTACTTCGTTTGAGGAATCAGTAAAAAAACGGGAAAAACTAGCGGCAGAATTTGAGAAGAAAAAAATAAAAACCCAGGAAAACAAGCCTCCCGAGGGTAATCTGTTTCCGGAAATTTCAGATTATGAAAAAATACTTGCAAAAAAAGATAATGTGATACTGTCAATGCAGGCAGCAAAGGTTTACAGCTCTGTGCAGGGGCAAAAAAAAGATTTTGTTAAATCCCGTGATATTAATCTTGAGAAAAATGAAAGGGAAAAAGCATCTGTAACAGAAAAGACTCCTCCTGTAGGCGAAATTTCTTCCGGTGTTGATTCAGGTATACGTGAAAAAGTAAAGGAACTTGTAAATCAAGGTTTTACTGCAGAGTTTATTGCAGACAAGCTTGGTGTGTCCATTAGTGAGGTGAATTTGATTCTTTTTATGGGAAAGTAGGCTGTTTTGTCTAAATTAAACAGTTTTTTCCCCGATAATCAGGGTAAAGGCTGATTATGATTAAAACAGTTAAATCTTTAGAGAAGAATAATTTTCAAACATTGACATGGTCTTTAAACAGAGGGCTGTTTATTTACAGGCTTCAGTTGTATTCTTCCCGTGAATCATATCTTGCAACTGATTTGATTCCATTGAGGATTAATGTAATAACTTCCATCATTGAATGTAAGTGTTGCGTAATAAATGTAAAATCATGTTATGACGAAAATTTTTACCGTCTTGATATTATTTGTTCCTCAGAATTATCACCCGAAGTTTTTTCCTCCAGACTTGATAAAATTATACCGGGGCTTGTCATAGAAGAATTAAAAAATTCTGGAGCTGTTTCGGTTCTTGAAAAACAGATGTCCGGAAATTTCTGCAATCATAACAGGCTTCTCCTGGAGATAAAAGAATCCAGGAATATTCTTGTCACGCTTCTTCTTGAGCATAAAGCCCTTATTTTTTCAATAAACCAGTCTCCATGTAAATCAGGTTTTACCAAGGGATTTTTTATGGTTCCATTCATTTTCTTTTACTATAAAAAACTTTTCTGCGGAATTCCTGAATTCATGGTCGGAAAACTATACCAACAGGCAAAAGATGTGGTATTGAAATTTAAAGACTTGGGTACCACAGAACTTGACAATGTACATATTGAATTTAAAGAAAAAATAGATGTAGCTTCACTAATAATTACTGAAAAAAAAGAACCCGGAATATACCGGGCTCTTTCAGGAAAAATGGATTTTCATATAATAATACCCGGTTTTATGGCCGGCTGATTATATTCATACATTTAAGACGGTGTCTGTTCTTTTTTGATCCAAGATTAAATAGGAAGCAGAAATATCTGATCCCGAATGAGGGGGAATTTCAAATAACAGTCTGATACAGGCATCTGGCCAATTTCTAGCTGTAACTGCTTGTTCCATGGAATTGTATTCCAATCTTTTGAAAGGCATTTTTAGGATTGGTTTTGCTTCCCATAAACCTGCAAAAGCCGGCAATAATCCATCTCTACAAAGCAATTTTTTTTTCATTGCAATATTAACTCCCCCTGTCCGCTTTTTGACGCAAAACCGGGTAAGTTAATAACAATTTTTTTTAGTTTTACATTGTGTAACCTGGTTTTACATAGACAGTGTCATTTGCAGGATCTGTGATTTTGTCAAAAACCTCGGTTTTCCATTTTTCCTGGGGAATATCTTCTATACTTACTGAAAAATGTTCAATTCCGCGGTTTAATTCTTCACTGGCAGTTTTAGCGATTTTTTCTGCAAGCCTTTTTTTTGTTTCTTCGTCTCTTCCAGGATACATTTGAATTGTAATGTGGGGCATTTATTATCCTTCCTTGTAAAAGCTTTAAAAATAATATCCTGTAAAATAAGGATTGTACTATTTTAGTATTTTTTTTATATACTTTCAATTACTGTATTTCATGATAAGTTTAAATTCTCCTCCTGGCTTACTAATAAAAAATGACTTTATCAATAGAAATTGGCTGAATCTTTTTCTAAAAAATCTCCATTGTTGACAAAACCATATTTTAGCAATAAAATTCTGTCTGTTCAGGGGTATTATTATGTTTTCAGTCTACATAGACAAGATATCCGGTTTTATCTGGAATAATCTGCTTCTTTTTCTTTTGGTTGGAACCGGAATCTTATTTTCTTTCAGGACTGGATTTGTACAAATCAGGAAATTCGGATCTGCGTTTTCGGATTTATTCCGTGGATTTTCGTTAAATGGAAAAAAAGCTGACAGGCACGGCATTTCATCATTTCAGGCTCTTGCAACATCTGTAGCAGCACAGGTCGGAACCGGAAATATTATAGGTTGTGCTACGGCTCTTTATGGTGGGGGACCTGGAGCAATTTTTTGGATGTGGCTTTCCGCTTTTTTCGGTATGGCAACAATCTATGGAGAAGCGGTTTTATCACAGGTTTTCAAAACTTATGACGGCAGCGGACATATTACCGGCGGGCCAATTTATTATATCAGGGGTGTTTTTAAAAAAAGTGGAGGCAAATTCCTTTCTGTTTTTTTTGCAGTTGCAATTATTTTTGCCCTCGGCTTTGCCGGAAACATGGTACAGGCAAATTCTATAACCGACTCTTTTTTCACCGCTTTCGGTGTTCCAAAGCTGGTTACCGGAATTGTAATTGCCATTTTAGCCGGAGTAATTTTTCTCGGCGGGGTAAAAACCCTTGCATCTGTTACAGAAAAAATTGTTCCATTGATGGCTGTAATATATGTTGCCGGGTGCCTTATAATTTTGATTTTACGGATTGAGAGCATTCCTTCTGCCTTCAGGTCTATTTTTGTGGGTGCCTTTAATCCTTCTGCAGTGCTTGGGGGGGCTGCAGGTATTGGTATAAGGGAGGCGATGAGGTTTGGTGTTGCAAGAGGGCTTTTTTCCAATGAAGCAGGAATGGGATCTACACCCCATGCCCACGCTTTAGCTAAGGTCAAAAATCCTGGAGATCAGGGAAAAGTTGCCATGATGGGGGTTTTCTTTGATACCTTTGTAGTTTTAACATTAACGGCACTTGTTATAATTACTTCAGGCAAATTAATGCCGGGAGTAGATGGGGCTTTGGAAGGGTCAGCCTTGGCACAGGCTGCCTTTTCGGAAACTTTCGGAAGTTTTGGGAGTGTTTTCATTGCAATTTGTATGCTTTTCTTTGCCTTTTCCACAATTCTTGGCTGGTATTTTTTTGGTGAAGTAAATTTCAAAGCTCTTTTTGGAAACCGGTTTGTAAAAATATATTCTTTTTTGGTTATAATCTGCATTGTTGTGGGGTCAGTATTAAAAATTACTCTTGTATGGTCTTTGTCTGATTTATTCAATGGTTTAATGGTTTTCCCAAACCTTATTGCTTTGGTTGCCCTGTCAAGCCTTGTGGGTAAATACAGATAGCATCTATGTGTTTTTTTCGGGTGTATCCGTATCGCTGAAAGAATTATGACTAAGGTTCTAAGGTATCATTCTTTCAAGAAAACTTGCACAGACAAAAAAAACCAGGTGGAAACCTGGTTTAGAGCGGATGATGGGAGTCGAACCCACGTCATCAGCTTGGAAGGCTGAGATAATAGCCGTTATATGACATCCGCATTACAGACATATTTATAGCAAAGCATAAAAAAAAAGTCAATACATGGAAACAATTTTATATGTTTTTTTTGCCAGTTTATAAAATACAAAAGGTTTTTGTTGTCTTTTTTTTTATTTTACTATATTCTTGTATCATGTTAACTTTTGTTTCGAAAAGGGTATTCCTGACAGTTGCTTTATTTTTTTCGCCACTGTTTTTCCTTCTGGCGGCTGTTCCTACAGAGCCTGTTATTGATCACCTTAGGGATCTTGTATACGAGCAGGAACTTTCAGCCGGGGAGATTTATCCCGTTTATCAGAGTGCCTTGGAAGAAATCAACGAAAAATACGGTCAGTCAGCTTCCGGCCTGGCTTTTTCTTCAAGGATTGAATACTTTATGGGAAGGGTTTACCAGTATGAAGAAAATAGTAAGGATGCCATCTCCCATTACGAAAAAGGTTTTGAATATGCCGAAGATTCTTTAAAATTAGAAACTTCTGTTTTGGCCTTGCTGATGAAAAGTGAATGTATTTCCCAAATGTGTGCCCTGAAACCCGTTTCTTATGCGATGGCAAATGGTTTAAAAGTCGGGTCCCTGGCAGACGAAGTATTAAATATTGATTCAGATAACACTGCGGCCTTATATCTAAAGGCTGCAAGATATATCTATGCACCTAAAATATTTGCCGATCAAAAAAAAGGTCGGAAAATGCTTTTAGAGGGCTTGGAAACGATGCCGTATTTTCCGCCCGATGATGAATTTAATTTTAATCTGGCAATGGGATATTCTTATATCCAGACAAAAGATAAGGAAAAAGCCCTGGAATATCTGGATAAAGCTTTGGAAGTTTATCCTTCAAATAAATACTGTAAAACCTTGATTGAAGAAGCCGGAAAACTAAGGTAATTTTATGGTTTTTGTCGATAAGATTCTAGAGCTTTATGTGGCAATTGCAATTTTGTGTTCTTCCTATTTTCTCGTTCTTTGCATACTGAATGTACTCTGGATGAAAAGACATACTTTTAAGGCTTCGGCAAAAAACGGTCCCCGTGTATCGGTTTTGGTTCCGGCCCGGAACGAAGAAGGGTGTATCGGGACCTGTCTGGAAAATCTTGTAAATCAGACCTATGAAAATTATGATATTTTTATTCTTGATGATAATTCCTGGGACAGAACCTATGAAATTGCCTCCGGATTTACAGAAAAATATCCGGACAAAGTTCATGTTATCAAAGGGAAGCCCTTACCCCAAGGTTGGAACGGAAAATGCTATGCCATGGAGCAGCTTGTAGGTTTTGCAGATGGTGAAATTCTGGTTTTTACAGATGCAGATACTGTTCATTCCCAGGAAAGTGTGTCCTGGGCTGTTACAAATATCTTGAATAATGATTTGGATTTCCTTTCAGGATATGTGTATGAGGATTTACAGACATTGGGGGAAAAGCTGGTTGTTCCCAACATTTTTATTTTGACCGGTTTTGTTATTCCCTTGTGGTTGAATAAATTGATTAAACTGCCTGTTTTATCAACTGCAGTGGGGCAGTATATTGCAGTAAAGGCTGATTCTTTTAGGGCTGCAGGTGGATACGGTGCTGTGAAATCTGTTACTACCGAAGATGTTTATCTTGCGAGGCATATGAGGTCTATGGGATATAAAACTTTGTTTTTGGATATCAAGGATTATGTTTCCTGCAGAATGTACGACGGTTATTTTTCTTCTGTAAGGGGTATAAGTAAAAATATTTTTGATTTTATCGGAAAAAACAAGTTTCTTCTGTTCGGTTTAGTCCTGTTTATTATGCTGTTTACGGTACTTCCCATATTTTTTGTTTTTGGCTTGATGTCCTATAATCCGCTTATGGCGTTTTACCTTTTAATTTCAGTATGCTTTTACATTCTTACATGGTTTATAATGCTAAAAGACAGGAATCTTTCGCCGTTTTATGCCTTTTTGGCACCGGTTCTTTTTTTTCAGCTTGTATTGATGGCTCTATACGCATTTTACAAGACAAATTCAGGTCAGGGATTTGAATGGAAGGGAAGGAAGGTTCGCTGATGCCTTACAAAAACGGAAGACCCTTGGTAGATGATTCAATTTTTTTCCGGATAGCTTCTTTTATTACGTTTCAATTTGTCTGGATTTTGGCAAAACCGGTTTTATTGTTGATGTATAAAACAAGGATTTTCGGGAGAAAGAAAATCAGAAAATGTAAAACAGGGGTGATAATAAGCAATCACACAACCTTTTTTGATCCAGTAACAATATCTTGCCTTGTGAGACCGAGACGAATGTTTCATACCCTGCTTGAGGAAACTGTAGAAGCCCCGTTTTTGGGGACTTTAACAAGACTTTTAGGTGGGATACCTGTTCCAACCAAGGGGAAAAAACCAATGGAAGAACTTATTTCCGCTTGCCGTATTGCTGTCAAAAGAAGGAATTTTGTTCATTTTTATCCAGAGGGTGAGTGTTTTTTGTATAATCAGAATGTGCAGCCCTTTCAGGCCGGAGCATTTTATATAGCCGCTAGACTTAATAACCCGGTTATACCGGTAGCCGTAGTCATGAAGCCGGGATTGTTCAGACCCCATTCCATTCTTGGACGTTCCAGACCCAGGGAGGAGGTTTATGTCCTGGATGCCGTGTATCCTGCTGAATTCGGCTGCATTGATTTAGAGGGAAATATTAACATAAAAAAAGTAAAAGAACTTTCGGTTTATGTAAGGAATAAAATACAGGATGAAATTATTCTTAGAAAAGGGACCAACATATTTTATAAAGGTAAAATGGAAAGAATTAAGGGTGTTAACAGCTGATTCCGGTCTTTTTTCCCTTTTTTTATTAATGATTTTGTAATTTTTTTATTTGCTGTATTACCTGATATTTTAATTAAAAAAAAATCTTGACAGTTTTAATTTGCTCCATTTAAAATACAGGAAAGAGGAGATGGAGTGATTAGTATAAAAAGTGGCTTGCAGAAAGTCTTTAACTTTTCAAAAAAAACAGTGTATAAACCAGTTTCCCCGCTTATAATCGAAAAAGTCGCGGTTTTGACACGCAATTCGCTTAAGCTTCCAATTAAGTGCAACAACATCAAGGAATGCATTATTGATTTAGAAAATACAATGAAGGAGGTTTTGTTTCCAGATAACGAGGAGACATTAAAGCTCGAAGCGGATTTGGAAAGAAAAATCAGCATGATTTCTTTTTGCCTGGAAAACTGTGTTTCAGGAATCAGCTCCGGTGAAATAACCCGCCATATAAATGATATAAACAACCTTATACTTCCTTTTGGAAGAAGTAAAACAGGGCTTTAACTGCAAAATCAGGCACTTTGGTCTTTATTTGTAACAACAGAACAAAACCTTATATTGAACTTAATACTCAAGACCGAATCCTAATGACATCTCATAGATTCTCTGACCGTCTCTCTTTGCCGGAACTCCGTATAATCTTTTCTGTGCAAATACCTCTGATAAGTCAAATCCGACACAGGCCCGCACCTGATACGATCTCCATTTATGAGGGTGGGCTATAATCTGAAGGCCTCCACCGTACCATCCGTCCCTGAAATCATACCATCTGTCGGTTTTTGGATCATGGGTTAGCATAAAGTCAAAAAACGGTGATAACTGTAGGTCAAAGCCGAATATTGAAAGGAATTTATTTCCATTAAAAATTTTTTCGGCATCAAAATGGAGTACAGTAACCGGAAGGTCAAAGCCGAAATATAAAGCCGACTCTGTTTTAACCCTGTAGTCAAGGATTCCCCTTATGTCACCCCCCGCACTGTCGACATCTCCTGTAAAACTGGTATTGTCGTATTTATAGAAATTATAAAACCATCCCGCTTTTGCCGTTATTCCCAGCCACTCTAATGGGGCATAATACCCCTTTAAACTTGTAGAAAGGTTCATGGTTAGTTTTTTTGTATTAAAATTATACCCGAAAGAATTGTTCAGGCTGGTGGAAACTCCCTGCCTGTTATTTCCCAGCCAATCCACCCTCCCGAAAGAAACAGAATGCCCGAAACTTAAAGAAGGTCCTTTCAAATCCTCGTTTACTATTTTATCCATATCCCAGTTTATATTGATGCTTACATTTGGTGTATATTCTAGCTCTCCCCAGTAATCAAAATCATATATTGTTATAGGAACATTCAGATAAAACTGGTTGTTCCAGTACATTTCATCACCAACATAAATATTGTTGTCATCATCCCTGTCAAATCTGTGCATTCCGAATTTCGTACCGAAATCAAAGCTTAAAATGTCTTTTAAAGGAATTGATGTCCCTAAACCGGTGGTAACATTAAATTCGTAAGTTTCAGACTTTTTGAAAGGCAGGTTTGCATCAAGGCTTAAATCAAGATCCCAGTTTAAATTCTTCCAGAAAAAAGGGTAGGTTACTGAAGTTGCCACATCGATTCCAGGTCTGGATATACCTTCTTCCAAATCCTTATTCTGTGCAAAAACAAAGTCTACATAAAAGGGTTCCAAAGAACCTAAAAAATTTTCATCCTTGTATTTTAACTTAAGGGAAATACCTGTGTTGGAATTGTACTTTGGGCCCGGCAATACAAGTATGTTCCATGTATCCCTGCCATGAATGGTCACCCGGGCATCAATAAAACCGGTCTCTGTCCTTTCATATTCAACTGTAATGTCAGTATCCACCATGACTCTAAGGTTTTTCAACTGCTGATTCAGGTCTTTTATGTAAAATTCAAATTCAGAGGGGGTGTAGTATTCAGGTTGTTCTGTTAAATCTAAATTCTTAGTTATGGCATAAGGTTGTGTCTGTCCGGTAATATCAAACAGAAATTCACTGATTCTTATCCGGTCATTATCCGAAATTACAAAACGGTCTTCCTGCAAATCCTCTGCCGTAATTACTTCCTGACCGAAAACAGCCATACAACCTAATAAAACATAAAGGAAGAAAATCTTTTTCATCTTGAACCCCTGTTACTTAATCTCCTGTATCTTTATATGCTAGAATAATATAAGAAAATAATAAATTCTGCAACCGAGTTAAACAGGTTTTATCTTCCCAATTTATGAAAAACAGTCGTTATTGTTTTAAAAAAAATGGAAATATCAAGGAAAACAGACTGGTTTTTAATATAATAAAGGTCATATTGCAGCTTTTTGTAAGTGTCTTCGTAAGAGGGGGAATGGTATTCCCCTGAAACCTGATCCCAACCGGTAATTCCCGGCTTTACCAAAAGTCTCTGCCGGTAATATGGTATTTTTTCCTCAAGTTTTTTTGCAAGTTCAGGTCTTTCTGGTCTTGGCCCTATCAGGCTCATTGTTCCGTTTATGATGTTCAATAACTGGGGTAATTCGTCAATACGGGTTTTACGCATAAAGTTTCCAAATCTTGTAATCCGGTCATCTTTCTCTGCGGTAGGTTTATAATCGTTATTTGTTTCCTTCATCGTCCTGAATTTATATATGGTAAAGGTTTTACCTCCTTTACCTTCCCTTATTTGTTTAAAAAATACCGGACCGTGACTTTCAATTTTTATAATTAAGGCTATAAAAGGCCAGAAAACTATCGTAATAATCAGGGCTATAAATGCTAATATGATGTCTAAAAACCTTTTAAAAATCTGGTATAAATTTTTTTCTTCCAGATTTATATTCCTAAGAAACCAGTTTTCATTAATTGACCCCAATGGAATTTTGCGGGTTACAATTTCGTAAAAATCTGGCAGGGTAAAAAAGCTGGCCTTATCTGCCAAAAGACTAAACATAAGGGTTCTTATGTCCTGTGGCAAATCCTTTCCCTCCGGAATAACAAATAATTTTACATCTTTTTCCGAGATTATCTCTTTTAATTTATCTGTTGTCGATATCTTTAATATTCTGTCGTTGTTAACTGTTCCTAAATTTGACTCTAGTTCATCGTAAACCGCCACCGGCTCAAATTTCAGGTAGGAAAAGCTCTCCATAGCAGTTAAAAGTTCTGTAATTGATGGGGCAGTACCCAGAAAAATAACCTTTCTTGAAATACCTATTTTTTCAAAAAGTTTTGAATATACGGTTCTCCAAATCATCAGAAAAATCACGGAAAAAGCACCGTATAAGAGAACAACCGTTTTAGGTGCAATCATCCTGCTGGGGAAAAGGTAAAAAATTGCAAATCCCACCAGTGCACAGATAATCCCGGAGAAACTCATTTTTATCCACATATTAAGGCTGTCAAATGGTTTTTCCAAGGAATACATATTCATGGTATACATTGCAACAATCCAGAAAATCATAAGAATCCAAAAGTAACCGAAATGGGTCATTACATAATCAAGTGTCGGAAATTCAAGGTTTCTTACCCAAAGAGTAACAACAAGTGATATTGTAAGAAAAACCACATCTACCAGCATTATGGAAAACTGTTTTAATTTTCTGGTTGCGTTTCTCATTATTGTCTTATTTCCTTATTTTCCAAAAAATCCCTGTATGAAAGCCTGATACCGTCTTTCAGATTTGTAGAAGGGGTAAATCCCAGGGCTTTTAATTTAGAAACATCCAGGAGTTTTTTAGGGGTGCCGTTAGGTTTAGTTGTATCCCAGTTAATGCTGCAACTCCTTTCCGGAGTATCTTCATAAACTACAGAAGAAACAATCCCGGCAAGTTCTTTTATCTGTAAATCTTCTCCGGTACCTATATTTATGAATTCACCTAAATCCGTTGCGTCTTTATTTTCCATAAGGTAAACTACGGCTTCCGCCAAATCTTCGCTGTAAAGGAATTCCCTGTAAGGTGAACCGTCTCCCCAAAGGGTAACCGTATCCCTTCCGGAAATTTTTGCCTCATGGAATTTTCTGATCATGGCAGGAAGAACATGACTGCCTGTTAATTCATAGTTATCTCCCGGTCCATACAGGTTTGTGGGCATTACGGAGAGAAAATTTGTCCCGTATTCTTTGTTGTACGCTGCACAAAGCTTTATCACAGAGATTTTCGCCAGTGCATAGGCATCATTTGTAGGTTCCAAGGCTCCAGTAAGCAGGTATTCTTCTTTTAACGGCTGTGGAGCCATTTTAGGATATATACAGGAGGAGCCAAGATTTAAAAGCTTTTTTGTCCCGTTTTTATAGGCCGCATCAACAATGTTAAACCCAATCATCATGTTTTCATAAATAAAGGGGGCAGGGTGGGCTGAATTTGCCCCGATACCGCCTACTTTTGCCGCTGCAAGAAAAACATAATCCGGTTTTTCCGTGGCAAAAAAATCATATACAGCTGCCTGATTGGTTAAGTCCAGTTCCTTGTGAGTTCTTGTTATAATATTGGAATATCCTTTTTTCTTGAGATTTCTCAAGATAGCCCCTCCGACAAGGCCTCTGTGTCCTGCTACAAAAATTTTATCCTGTTTGTCCATTTAACACCTTCCGTATTTGTCTTCAAATCTTATAATGTCATCCTCGTTTAGATAAGAACCGGACTGGACTTCAATAAGCTCCAGTGGTATTTTTCCCGGGTTCTCCAAAGCATGAACCGTCCCTATAGGAATGTAAATACTCTGGTTTTCTGTAAGAAGATGCTCGGTTTCACCTTTCAAAACCTTTGCCGTACCTGAAACGATTATCCAGTGCTCCGCCCTGTGGTGGTGCATTTGGACAGAAAGTTTTCCACCTGGTTTTACTGTAATATGTTTTACCTGATACCTTTTGTCCCTGTCTATGGAATCGTATGTTCCCCAAGGGCGGTACCCAACACGGTTTTCGGAAACTTCTTTCCTGTTTTCTTTCTGAAGTTTATTTACAATTGTTTTTACATCCTGAACCTTGTCTTTAGATGCAACCATAACAACATCTTTTGTATCAACTACGATTAAATTTTCGACTCCAACACAGGCGACCATCCGTCTTTCTTCGCCTCTTATGTAGGAATTTCTTGTGGATTCAGTTACAACATCCCCGATTAAAACATTCCCGTTTTCGTCTTTAGGGTTTATCTCCCAGATAGAAGACCATGAGCCTACATCGCTCCAGCCTGCATCCAAGGGAACCAAAA
>JADIMM010000072.1 GCA_017694795.1 Candidatus Gallitreponema excrementavium | reverse complement strand
CCCAACGATATGTCGTCGGCAGCGTCAGATGTGTATAAGAGACAGCAATAACTGTCATGTATATAAAAATAAAAATACCACATTTTGGGAGGTGTATTTCATTGTTATGACTAATATCCAACGATGCTTAGCCCAAAATATGAAATTTCATAGAAAAAAGTTGGGAATGTCACAGGTAGCACTGGCAGAAAAGGCAGGAACAGCACCAAATTACATTGCCTTGATTGAGGTGGGAAAGAGTTTCCCCTCCCTTCAAATGTTGGAAAAGATTTCCAAAGCACTTGAAATAGATGCCTTGGATTTGTTTGACAAAAGCAGCATTACGGAAATTAACCGGAAAAACCTTATGAACGACCTGATAATCTCAGTAACAGAAGCCATAACAAAAACCCTGACATCCCATACCATGATAAAAAAAGAAAGCCAGGAATAAAAAACTGAATATCCCCCTTAAAACAAACAAAGCCTGTCCGGTATAATTTTCGGACAGGCTTTTTGAATTCGTGGGAAGTATAGGGAATCCTTACACCAGGTTTTCCGGGTTAAGGCAGTCCAACTCGGGAAGTACAAAGCGGCCGTCTTTTCTTATAAGTTTACCGTCAAAGTATATTTCCCCGCCCCCTGATTCCGGACGCTGTATAAGCACCAAGTCCCAATGCACTGCAGACCTGTTTCCGTTATCGCAGGATTCGTAGGCATTTCCCGGGGTAAAGTGGATTGAACCGGAAATCTTTTCGTCAAAAAGGGTTTCCTTCATGGGCTTTAAAATATAAGGATTCAACCCAAAAGAGAATTCTCCTACAAACCTTGCCCCATCATCGGTATCCAGAATTGCATTTAGTTTTTGGGTATTGTTTGCAGAAGCTTCTATTATCCTGCCGTTTTTAAAAGTAAAGGAAATGTTTTCAAAAACAAAGCCGTTTTCCAGGCTGGGGGTATTATAGGTTATTGTCCCGTTTACAGAACCCCTTACCGGAGCTGTATAAATTTCCCCGTCAGGAATATTTCTTTTTCCGGAACACTTAACTGCCGGAAGCCCCTTTATGGAAAACCTTAAATCCGTCCCCGGTCCTTTTATTTCCACAATGTCAGTCTTTTCCATCAGTTCCTTTAAAGGCTCCATTGCCCTGTCCATTTTTCCGTAATCCAGTGTACAGACTTTAAAAAAGAATTCCTCAAATTCTTCCAGGGACATATCTGCAAGCTGGGCATAGGCTCCGGTGGGATACCTTAAAACAACCCACCTGGTAAATGGGAGCCTGGTCTCCATTGTCACCTTTTGGACAACTGTCCTGTTATAGAGCTGCATTTTTTCGGGGCTTACATCTTTTAATTCGCTTAAGTTTTCCAAGGCTGTAAAACCTATATAACAGTCCATTTCTTTCATAAAGGCAGCCTCTGCCTCTGCCCTAAGATTTAACTGTTCCTCAGTGGCATTCATAAGGAGTTCCCTTTCTATTCTTTTATCTGTAAGCTGAACAAAGGGCAGGCCTCCCCGTTTGTAAACAGCCCTTACAAGGGCATTTACAAAATCCGCCCTGGGATTAACATTGTTTATTAAAACCTTTTCCCCTTTTTGAATATCAAGGGAATATCCTGCAATAATTTCTGCAAGTTTTTTTTCTGATTCTGTCTGCATTTTTCCTCCAAAAATATTTTATACTTACGGTCAGGCTAAAGTCATCAATGTTGGCCTATTCTTTTGCCTACAAAAAAAACTGCCCATCTTAAAACTGGCAACAGAATTTGGACAAAAAAATTAATTTTTTCGTGACATTTCATGCACAAATCCCCGAGGCTTTATATGGTGAAACATACCCCAGTGAACTGTGGGGTCTCAGCTTGTTGTAATACTCCATAAAGTAATCAACCACCATCCGGTAATCTTCTTCAGTGTAATTCCTTCGTGCCTCAATTTCTGTTTTCATAGTCTTCCAAAATGTCTCAATAAATCTATTATCAATACTGGTGTATGGTCGTGACATACTGTGGACAATCCCCAATTTTTCAATCATGTCATAAAATGCCTTACTGGTAAACTGACTTCCTCTGTCCGTCATCAGCATCACAGGCTTCTCCCACCTCTTTACCGCATCCATCACTGTTTGTATTGCCAACCGGGTATCCAGTTTGTAACTGTAGTTATGGGCGTACACGATTTTTGTATTCACTCCGATTATGGCACACAGATAAAATTTCTTTCCATTTATTTTTCTTTCAGTAAAATCCATGCTCCACACATTTTCAGTCCGTTGCTCATACTCCGGCAGATTGTTGAATATATTTGCCCGTATGTATTTTTCTGTTGCCTTTGACGTATATACGTTATGGCACTTCTTCCTGCCGTACTTGGATTTATAGTCGAGTAACTTGAATATCCTGGATATTTTCCTCTGTGAAAATATAAACCCTTTCTTCTCCAGGTTTTTCTTGGTCACCCGTCTGCCGAAGCTATAATGATGTTCTTCCAAATCTTGCTGTACCACTCTGATTTGTTCCGGGGTATCCAATGCCCTTTGAGGATTTTTTCTGTCGTAGTATAAGGTTGACCGCGAGATTCCTAATACACGGCACACTTTGCACTGCGGTTCTGTCCCGAGCTGTTCTGCTGCATATCGGGTTATTTGCTGTTTAGTTCCGCAAAGTATGCCGTGGCTTTTTTTAGGATTCTGTTCTCTGTTTCCAATTCTTTTATTCTTTTTTGGGCTTCTTTCAGTTCATCTCCGGGTACAAGTTCTTTTCGCTCAAAGGCTTTTTCTCCGTCGGCTTTGAATTCCTGTAGCCATCTGTAACCTGTTTGTCTGTCCAGTTGGTATTTTTCAAACACTTCTTTGGGTTTCATTCCTCCCAGGAGTTCATAAACTACTGACAGTTTAAATTCCTTGGTGTATTTTCGTCTTTTTGTTTCCATCCTGTCTCCTTTTGTCATTATAGCATGTGTTTAATATAATGTTACCACTTT
>JADIMM010000071.1 GCA_017694795.1 Candidatus Gallitreponema excrementavium | reverse complement strand
TTCTTTTCTCTCCTTTCGTGGTAAAGTTTCCATAGGTTTCTTTCCTCCTGTTTTTTGGTATGTTGCAATTTCATTATAACAGATGGTTGGAAACCTTTTTTATGGGGAATTATATTTTACTGCTTACCCCTTGGCAAAGTTGTAAAGTAAAATGTTGCCCATTTTGAACCAATAGGTTATAATAATCTGACATTGAAATTAAAATTTTAAGAAAACTTGATTTTTTTGGAGTTATTATGGGGGTGCAAAGAACATTTGCCATGTTAAAACCTGGTGTCTTGCAGAGGAGAATTGCCGGGGAAATTATTAACAGATTTGAGAAGAAAGGTCTTAAGATTGTAGGCCTGAAAATAATGAATATTTCTGAGGATTTGGCAAAGAAACATTATTGTGAGCACGAAGGTAAATCTTTTTATTATTCCTTGATAGAGTATATTACTTCCGGTCCTGTAGTTGCCATGGTAATCGAGGGTGATGAGGCTGTAATGCTGGTAAGGCGGCTTTGTGGTGCAACCTGCGTTGATGATTCTATGCCCGGTACTATCCGGGGGGATTACAGTGCCCATACACCAAAGAATGTTATTCATTCTTCTGATTCTCCTGAAAGTGCAGAGAGGGAGATTTCCCTGTTCTTTAATGAAGATGAAATAATTGCATGGACGGACGATAATCAGCATTGGTTTTAATCTGAGAACGGGGTTTATTACGGTATTTATGATTTGAAAATTTAAATCATGCAGCTTTATTTTGTCCGATAATGGAACCTGCATGTGATTTTAGCAATTTGAGAAAGAAAAACTTATTTTTCTTGAAGGAAGGTGGAATATGAGTTCTGTTGGAGTAATTGGTGCCGGAGCCTGGGGAACAGCTATGGCAAAGTCCCTGGCTGAAGCCGGAAACCAGGTCGATATCTGGGCCTTAGAACAGGATGTAGTAGACGAAATAAATACAAAGCATACGAACAGATTTCTTCCCGGCTTTGTTTTTCCGGAAAACTTAAAGGCGTCTACCGATATAAAAAGTGTTGCAAAGGACAAGGAATTTATAATACTTGCGAGTCCTTCTTTGTTTTTGGCCTCCACAGTGGCAAAAATTTTGGATGTTGAAAATATAAAAAACGGATCATCTACAATTGGAATACTTACCAAGGGCTTTATTCCTTCTGCCGGAGGGCCAAAGCTTATTGTGGAAACTTTGGAAGAAGTTTTGCCGGAATGTTACAAAAAATGTCTGGTTTATATAGCAGGCCCGAGCCACGCAGAAGAAGTAGCTATGAACAAGGTTACTGGCTTGATTGCAGCCAGTGAAAATCCTAAAAATTCAATTAAGTTCAGGGAGCTTTTAAAGGGCCGTGGGCTTCTCGTATATTCAAGCCTTGATGTTGTAGGGGTTCAGGTCTGTGCCGCCGCAAAAAATGTTGTGGCTGTGGCATACGGAATTCTGGATGCTATTGCAGAGGATTCCAAGATTTTTGGAGACAACACCCAGTCCCTGCTGCTGGCTGCCGGGCTTAATGAGATACAGACTATTGGCCGGGCTATGGGAGCTACCCATGAGGAAACCTTTGTTTCGATTTCCGGCGTAGGGGACCTGGATGTAACCTGCCGCAGCAAATATGGAAGAAACAGAAGATTCGGTCATGATATAATCAACAAAAATATTCTTGATAAATTTTCAAATCTGGATGATTTAATAAACCGAATTTCCGAGATCGGGTATCTTCCGGAAGGTGCAGTGGCCTGCAAATATATTCACCAGATTTCAGAGTCCAAGGGTTTAAAGCTTCCGATTTGTAATTCTCTTTATAAGATATTGAACAAAGAGGCAGATGCAAAGTCGGTTGTGGATGCCCTGATTAATTAAGAAAACAGTTTTATTTTAGAATAACAGGTGGAAAAACTATGTTGGAAAAGGTGACCAATACATTTTCGGGTATAATAAAGTCCCTCAGTGGAAAGTCTACGATTACAGAAAAAAATATAGAAGAGACAGTAGAAAAAATCAAAATGGCTCTTCTTGAAGCTGATGTTAATCTCCGGGTTGTAAGGCGCTTTGTAAATGCCACCATCGAGGAGGCAAAAGGGGAAAAGGTTCTTAGATCTGTTAATCCTGGAGACCAGTTTGTTAAGATTGTTTATGACAGAATGGTTGCCCTTTTGGGTGATAAAAAGACGGACCTTGCCCTTAAGGGGCCGGATACCCAGTCTGTGATAATGTTTATAGGGCTTCAAGGGTCAGGAAAAACTACTTCCGCAGCGAAACTTGCAGCTAAATTAAAAAAAGAGGGGAGAAACCCCCTCCTTGTGGCAGCAGACTTGGTAAGGCCGGCAGCTGTGGAACAGCTGTCAATTCTCGGTGAAAAAATTGGGGTTCCTGTATACAAAGAAGAATCAAAAGACGCTCTTAAAGTTGCCAGGAACGCTTTGGTTTATGCAAAGAAAAACGGTATTGACACGGTTATTGTTGATACCGCCGGACGGTTGCAGATTGATGAGCCGATGATGGCTGAAATAGAAGCTGTAAAGAAGGCTTTGACGCCGGATGAAACAATTCTTGTTGCGGATTCTATGACCGGTCAGAATGCAGTTGACATAGCCAAGGCTTTTGACGAACGGCTTGGACTTTCCGGTGTAATCCTCACAAAATTTGATTCTGATGCCAGGGGGGGCGCTGCCCTGTCATTAAAATCCATTACCGGTAAACCGGTTCTTTTCACCGGAACCGGGGAAAAAATAGAAGATTTTGAACCTTTTTATCCGGAGCGGATAGCCAGCAGGATTTTGGGAATGGGGGATATTGTTTCTTTGGTGGAAAAAGCCCAGAAAACAATCGATGAAGAAGAAGCCCTTAAGCTCCAGAAAAAAATGGCGTCCAATACTTTCACGTTGCAGGATATGCTTGAGCAGTTACAGCGTGTAAAAAAAATGGGGCCTGTGGAATCTCTTTTGGAGATGATTCCTGGGTTTTCCGGACAGATTGGGGACTCTGATATTGATACCAGCGGGTTGAAATACCAGGAGGCAATAATTCTTTCAATGACGAAAAAGGAAAGGGAAAACTACCTTATCATAGGTCCTTCCAGAAGGAAACGCATTGCAAAGGGATCCGGGACTTCCGTTGCAGAAGTCAACAGGCTTATAAAGCAGTTTGAAAAAACAAAACTTATGATGAAGAAATTTTCAAAAAACAAGGGAATGCAGGCCAAGTTTATGGGACAGATGGGGGGAATGTTTTAATATTCCCTATATTCTTTTGACACGGTCCTTATAAATTATATTGCTTATATTGCATTTTTTACCACACCCCCTGTTATGGATTTTGTCCTGCCAGGCGGGTTTCTTTTTATCCCCTCTACCTTGTATTTTCATTGATATTGACCCTGTATTTTTTTTGCAGTATTTACTGTATTTTTTTTTATTATTACTTGACAATAAGGCTATTATTACCCATTGTCTTTATTAGACATTATTTTTTGTTTGTATTATATATTCCGGGAGGCTGGGGGAGTTTTGGAAAAGGGTTGCGTTGTTTCTGTCGAAGCAGTTTCCAAAAAATTCGGTTCTTTTACTGCTTTGGATAATATAAATCTGGTTATCAACCGGGGGGAGTTTTTTTCGTTGCTGGGACCTTCAGGATGCGGAAAAACCACCCTTTTAAGGATTATTGCAGGCTTTGAATTTCCCGATTCCGGTATAGTTGCTTTTGACGGGAATGATGTGCTTTCCCTGCCCCCAAATAAGAGGGCTTCCAATACAGTTTTTCAGAGTTATGCTTTGTTTCCCCATTTATCGGTTTACGAAAATGTGGCGTTTCCTCTAAGGCTTAAAAAACTTCCGAAAAGCCAAATTGACAGCAAGGTAAAGGATTACCTTCATCTGGTGCAGCTTGATACCCAGCTGGATAAAAAACCTTCCCAAATGTCTGGAGGACAGAGACAGCGTGTGGCTATTGCCAGGGCTTTGATAAATGAACCGGATGTACTTCTTTTGGACGAGCCTCTTTCTGCATTGGATGCAAAGCTCCGTTCCAATCTTTTGGTGGAGTTGGACAGGATTCATGACCAGATTGGAATTACCTTTATTTATGTTACCCATGATCAAAGTGAGGCTCTTTCTGTTTCGGACAGAATAGCGGTGATGAACCAGGGAAAAGTTTTGCAGGTTGGGACTCCCTTTGAAATTTATGAACAGCCGGCAACCGCTTTTGTTGCAAAGTTTATAGGGGAAACCAATTTATACGATGCCACTGTTGTTTCCTGCCGTCCCTATAATGATGAATATATGGTGGAGTTGGAAATTCCGGAATTTGATTCCCATATTATGGTAACCGATTACGATAAAACTCTTCCCGGACAGAAAGTCTCCTTTACAGTCCGGCCTGAAAAAATCAGAATCTCTTTAAATGCACCGGAAGCCGGCCGTGGTGATTTAAATGTTTTTAGCGGGATTGTAAACGAGCCTGTTTATTCCGGGTTCCAGTCTAAATTTTATGTTCAGCTGGATAATTCTTCGATAATCAAGGTCTTTAAACAGCACAGCAATTATTTTGATGACGGTCCCGAATTGGAATGGAAGGACAGGGTTTTTATATCTTGGAGTGCCAATGACGGTTACATTGTTGAGGATATAAACGAATGACGGCAGATACTTCTGGTAAAAAAAGCCGGTTTTATGAAAAAAACGGGCAGGGGCGGCTGGCTTTAAAAAATAACGGACCTCTTTATTCTTATCCAATGGGAATCTGGTTCCTGGTTTTTTTTGTGGCTCCGATTCTTATAATCCTTGTATTTAGTTTTATGAAGCAGGATTACTATGGGGGAGTTATCAAGGAATTTTCTATTGAGGCCTATAAGCAGGTTTTTTCCCCGATGTACGGAAAAGTTTATTTAAGAACATTCTGGATTTCCATTGTTTCTACCGGGGTGATTATTTTGCTTGCCTTGCCCTGCGGTTATGCCATGGCAAGGAGTTCGAGGCAGACACTTCTTCTGATTTTAATTATTATTCCTTTCTGGACAAACTCAATGATCAGGATTTTTGCCTGGATGTCCATACTTGAAACTAACGGTTTTTTGCACAATATTCTTATTTCAATAGGGCTTATGCCGGAAAATTCAAAACTGCTGTATAATCAGGGGGCAGTCATACTCGTTATGATTTATATGTTTCTGCCCTATGCCATATTACCGATTTTTTCATCCATTGATAAATTTGATTTTTCCTTGCTGGAAGCCGCCAGGGACTTGGGGGCAACCAAGGCCCAGTCTATGTTCAAGGTTTTGCTTCCTGAAATTCAAAGCGGAATCCTAACAGCCTTTATTTTTACATTTATCCCGATTTTTGGTTCATACACTGTTCCGGATCTGATAGGGGGAAAAAACGATACAGTTTTGGGGACAGTGATTGTAAACCAGGTCATGCATTCCAGGAATATGCCTGTTGCTTCTGCTTTTTCTGTCGTTATTACCTTGGTAAGTACAGTTGGTGTTGTTCTTATGCTGTATAGCAGCAGAAGGCAGAAAATGGATATGCTTTCAAAAAAACGGAACGGATAGGATTTGGATTCCTGTAGGGCTTGGGGCCTGTAGTTTTTGAATAGGAGGAAGGTGTGTTTTCTAAAGTTTCTTGGGTTTATTTTACCAACAAGCTTTTTGCAAGGGGCCCCAGGGGGGAATCCTCCAGACATGCAAAAAGAGCCTTTCAAAAGCAGGGCAGTTTCTTCTCCCTTTCAAAAACCGTAATGGTTTTGGTTTTTGTGTTTTTATTTTTACCTCTGATAGTTGTGGTTGCAAAATCCTTTAATGACAACAGAGGGGTTGAATGGACGGAATTTTCTTTAAGGTGGTACAGGGAGCTGCTTTTTAATTCGGAAACACTGTGGATTTCAGTAAAAAACAGCCTTATTGTGGCACTTGTTTCTTCTATACTCGCCACTTTACTGGGGACTTTTGCCGCTATAGGTGTAAGCTGGTTCCGTTTTAGAGGCAAAAACCTTATCCATGGGATGATTTTTTTACCAATGGTTTTGCCGGAAGTAATTCTGGGAACATCCCTTCTTCTTTTTTTTACAGCCATAAACATTGAAGGTGGGCTTTTTACCATTACTGTGGCCCATGTTACTTTTAATCTTCCTTTCGTTTTTCTTATGGTTATGGCACGTCTTGATGAATTTGATTATTCCATTGTGGAAGCTTCCAGGGATTTAGGTGCGACTGAATTTCAGTCCATGTTTAGAGTTATTCTTCCTTCTATAAGTCCTGGGATAATTTCCGGTTTTTTGATGGCTGTAACAATGTCCTTGGAAGATTATGTTATAACCTATCTGGTTTCCGGAAAAGGTTCTACAACTCTTCCCCTTTATGTTTTTTCAACAATAAGATACGGGGTTTCCCCTGTTTTAAATGCATTTTCCTTTGTTTTGATTTTGGCGACGGTTTTTGTGGTTCTTGCTTTGCGGAAGTTTTTAAAAATGATTGCCGCTGCAAAATAAAAAGTAATTCGGGTATTCTGTCTTAGACAGTAAAGTCCGGCCCGGAATTCTCCGGGTATTTTGTTAAGGGAGGAAATTATGGGGTTTCTTCTTGGTAAAGCCGTTATCAAAATGCCTGGTAACGGGAATGTTTATTCCGCCGGTTTTGCGGCAGGAATTATGAAAAAGTTTGTTTTGGTTTTTCTTGTGTTCTGCCTGTTTGCAGGAATAACGGGCTGTTCTGATTCCGGCTCGTCTGAAACAGCGGATTCGGGAAAGAGGAAATTGTATCTTTTTAACTGGACTTATTATACCCCGGATTCCGTAATACAAAAATTTGAAGAAGAATTTAATGTTGATGTGGTATATGATTCCTATCCGTCAAACGAAGAAATGTTTGCAAAACTCCGTGGCGGCGGTTCGGGTTATGATTTGGTTATTCCCTCCGGGGACTATGTTACCATAATGAAGAAACTGGGAATGCTGGAACCTATTGATTTAAACAAAATTCCCAATGCTGCAAATATAAGTTCTTTTACTCTGGAGAAGGCAACCTTTGATCCGGAAATGGAGTATTCAGTGCCTTATTACATGGGGGCTGCCGGTATTGCAGTAAATAAAACAAAGGTTTCTGATTACAACAGGGATTGGAGCATTTTTGAAGACGAAATGTATAAGGACAGAATGGTCATGCTTAATGATGTCCGTGAAGTTTTGGGGGATGCCCTTATCCATCTGGGGTATTCAGCCAATTCAAAAAATCCCGAAGAGCTTAAGGCTGCCGAAGACCTGGTGGTAAACAAATGGAAACCTAATCTCGTAAAATTTGATGCAGAAAGTTTTGCAAAGGGGTTCGCCTCCGGGGAATATTGGATTGCCCACGGTTACTCGGAAGGATTCTTTCAGGAAATCGGCTCAAGGGAAAAATGGAATGAAACAGTAGACTTTTTTATTCCCCAGGAAGGCGGGGCAATGTATATAGACTGTTTCTGCATTTTAAAGGGGTCAAAAAATGTGGATCTGGCCCATGAGTTTATAAATTTTTTCCACAGACCTGAGATTTATGCTGAGTTCTTGGATTACTTTAAATTCCCGGCAACGGTAAATCCCGGTGCAGCTGCTTACATGAAGGAAGAGCCTGTTTATACAGCAGAGGCTCTTGTCAATTGCCAGATAAAAGAGGATTTGGCAGAAGCCCTGCCGATGTATTCCCAAACCTGGGAAAGGATAAGGCTCTACTGAGTCTTGCAGGAATAATTTCCAAAACATAAACAGACAGAATACACCCATTGCGGTTCTTTCTGTCTGTTTTAGTTTGTCCTGAGCCGGACTTCTTTCCAGGATATTTTTTTATTCTTGACTGCCTCTTTAAGGCTTTTTTCGGTTCGCGTTAAAGCAGATGTCCCTGTTTTGATTTCCACAAAAATTATCTCGGAAATTTCTTCTTTTGAGGAACCGCTGAAAACAATATAATCCACAGGTTTTCCTAAAAAATGTGCTTCGGAAGGTTCACCGGGAAAGTCCGGTAAAAACGGGGCAAAGTTTTCCGCACACTGGCCTTCAATTACTGCCCGGGATTGCCTGACAGCTTTTTTCCGTTCTTCTTTGATTAATTTGCCCAGTTTGTATTTTGAAAAAAATTTACCGGCTGCAAATCCCGCAGACAGTAAAAGTATGATTAAAAGAAACGAAAAAAGGACGCCTGCCCGGTTAAGGGGAATTTGGAGTTCACTGATTTTACCGAAAAAAAATTCTTTCATTTTTTTGCCTGTTCTTTTCCTTTCAGTAAATTCTGCAACAGGATTAACTCCGGTCTGTATTCAAAGTGCATATTGTCCCACAAATCCCATTTACCACCCCAAATAAATCCGTTTTTTTCAAATATTTCTATGACGGTTTCGGGTGGAGCCCATTTTTCTTTGAAAGGAATAGTCAGCCAGTCTTCTTCAAAGACCCTTGTCCAGTTCCAGTAGATTGTTTCTATGTCCCAGTTCTTGGGAACCAAATCAAATGCCAGTGCAAGGCTGTGGTAGCTCATTGAATCAGAGTCCCGGATTTTTCTCCAGTTGTACCCGTGGACATCTGAAATTGTATCGATAAACTCTTTTATTTCTTTTGATGTTTCAGCCTGCCGGTTTATTTCTTCCAGGGCTTTTTCCAAAGGAAGCCTGATGTTTTTATTTACTGAGGTTTTAATGCCGAAAATATACACTGTTTCAAGGTTTTGTTCCACGCTCTGCCGGTTGCGGATTCCAAAAAGTTCTTCGTAAAGGGTGAATTCATAATCCGGTTCCTGTTTTCTTGAATTTAAAAAGTTATCAGACTTAAAATATTCAATGTCTTTTTCTGAAAAGGATTCTTTACTGTATGGGGTTTCCGGATACAGATAAAACACATAGGGCTTGAATTCCTGGTATTTGTCTTTTGATTTTTCTGGCAGAATTCTCCCTTTTGCCCAATAAAGCCTTACCCCTGATTCAGTAATCAAAAACCAGTCTTTTGCTCTAAAGTCGTAACCGGTTGTTCTTATTTTATCCGGATATGCCAGAAGAAATGCACTAAGGATATAAAAAGGATTTTCATCTGAAAAATTCTTCATGTCATTATAGGAGAGATATGTGTTCCCCGAAAAAGTGTTGTAAGGTTCTTCGATTTGGTCTTGAAACAATGGTTCGGCTTTTTTTAAAGTGTTGCTGTTTTTTTTGTCGGTAATGATTTTACTTTCTGTTTTTTTTGTTTCCGATTCGGTGGAAAAAGTATTTTCTGAAATATTTTCATCTTCCGGAAAAACCGGTTTTGAAAAAACCGGCTTTACGGAAAAACAAATCAATAACAGTATTAAAAAAGCCATATTAACCGGGGTGTGTGTTCTGCTCACTTAGTAAACCTTTTGTCCTTTGTTTTTTTATAGGAAAATATCAATATTTTCCAGTTTTTTTAGTCTTTCTTCGTCTAATGTTATATCCAGGTTTTTTTCCAATGTCGGTATAACAAGTCCTTTCGGGCCGTTTTTTGCCCTTCTCAGGTATTTTACCTGGGTATAATAAACATCGCCTTTATGGTTTTTTCTTGCCTTTGAATAATACAAGGCCAGATTTCCGGCATCAAGCATTATATCAAGGGGAATTGTTTTGTTTTTCGGGCCTTTCACAAATACATAGGAGCCTGACCAGTCCCGGACATGAAACCACATATCCTGTCCCTTTACATTTTTCCTTAGTAACTCGTCATTTTCGGCGGCAGTACGGCCTACGATAAAAAGCCATTCACCTTTTTTAAAAGTAAGCCCGGGATATTTCTTTTTCAGTTTTTGCCTGGGGACGGATTGATTTTTCAGATGTTTTTTTAAAATGAGGGGGTTTGTTTCCTGCCTGATTTTTTCCAGACTGTTTTTCAATTCTTCCAGTTCTTTTTCTGAATCTTCTATTTCTGCCCTTACACCGGAGCTTCCTGTTTTTGCTTTTTTATACTTGTCATAAAAAAATGCTGCGTTTTCGGCAGGGCTTAGTCTGGAATCCAAGGGGATTTTGTAGGTTTTGTCTCCTGTAAAATCTGTGCAGATAATTTCCCTGTCTCCGGTTTTTATTTTGTCCAGATTTGCCATTATAAGGTCACCCTGTTCTTTCCACTGCTCCCGGTTTTCAAACTCCTTTTCTTTTTCCCTGAGTTTTTCTATGGCTGCTTCCAACCTGAGAATTTTTCCGGTATAAAGTTTTTCCGCCTGTTCTTTTAAAACAGGCAGGGAATCCCGCCCCTGTTCTGATGAATATACCTTATCTATATACTCGTTAAATGTTATGCTGTTGTCATAATCCCGGATTTGAAATATTCTGGCGGATTCCTTTTCTTCGGGAAGGGTGAAAACCCCGCCTGTTATTTCTTTTTTACCCGGTCTGCGGTAAAAAACATCCTGTATTATATTGTTCTTGTCGGTTATGATGATGTTGGATGCCCCGCTCCAAAGTCTGACATACATATAGTATGTAATGCCGGAGTGTTCCAGTTCAAAAAAAATTATTCTGTTTTTTCCTGCCTGCCGGACTTCTTTGATTCTGCTTCCCTTGATTTTGGAGCGCATAAATTCCATAAAACGCAAGGGTTTGTCATTTTTGGGAATTTTGCGGTTTGTAAGATTTATACGGCAGGATTCAGGGGCAAGGGAAATAAAAAGGGTTCTGCTGCCTTCTTTTCCGTACAAAAAAAAGGCAATAGAGTCATAAGAATTCTGGATGATTTCCTGAATAAAGTTTCCTGCGATATGAGCCTCTTTTAAGATTAAATCGATTTCTTCACAGTTTAATGACATTGCTGTACCTGCTACTCAAAAAGCGGGGCTGATTCATACCCCAGGTTTTTAAGTTTGTTTTCAATCTGCTGCTGGTCATCAGGGTCTTCCGGAATTATTACTGCGTAATATACATTCCCGCTTTGGCGTTTGGTCTCCCGGATTCTTGCATCAAATCCTTTTTCTATAAGTTCTGTTTCCAAGGCTTCTGCATAGTCCTTGTTTTTAAAAAATCCTGTCTGCCGGAATACTACCTTTTTTGACTCTGTTCCGGAGTCCCTGCCTTGGGAGGAGACTGTTTCTTCAATATCGTTTTTGGAGCCTGTCGTTTTTGATTTATCTTTAAAAAAGTCTTTTTCTGCTGTTTTCCCTGGCTTTTCCGGAGCTTTTAATGCCGCCACAGTTTTTCTGGGCATAAAATACCAGAATGAAGAAGCCATGATTTGGGAATTTCCCTTTATAATTTGTGCTTCCGGACTTTGGGGATAGTTTTCTGTAAGCCTGGCTGCGGATTCTTTGTCATCATCTATGTACCAAAGGAGAAATAATATGGCAGGTTCAAAGTCTTTCATTTCCTGACTGCCTGAATAAGTTTCCAGTAGTTTTATTCCTTCTTTTTGGTTTTCGTTAAGAATTACCAGGGCGGAAATAAACCGTCCGTAAGCCAAAATCTCCTGATTCCCGGATGTAAGCAGTACAGGATCCAGGTATTCCCGGGCTGTTTTAAAATCCCCCTCCTGGAGAATGTTTTTTGCCGCAAATACAAGACACAGGTCATTACGGTTTGAACCGGCAAAGGCTGCGTCATAATAGGCTTCTGCAGCCTTTTTGTATTCCCCCCTGGTTTCCAGAAACACTGCTTTTTTTACGGAAAAAACAAATTTATCCTCCGGTGTTCCGGCTTCTTTTATCTGTTTGTCAAAAAAAACTTCCCATTGTTCTACCGGAAGATTTTCCATTTCTTTTAATACTTGTTCCGCTTTTTCTGAAATCCGGATTCCGGAAAAATCTGGAATTTTTCCCCATAGAAATGTAAAACCGGATAAAATCACAAGTACTGTAAAAATTTTTTTTATGTTCATCGTAAATCCTTAACACTCTATTCCGGAATCAAAGCCGGCTACTTTTTGTTATCGGCATTTTTTTGCTTATATGTGATATTTTCCAGCCGTATAAGGGATAAAGACCTTTGAAATCAGCCCTTAAGACCGGTTCGTAAAGGGCTGTAATGCCGAATTACCGGATTTTTACCTTACTACCTGCTTCGGTGTGTTCCGTATATTTCACGGGGCCGGAAAAGCTATTTACCGGTACTGTTAAAGTTTTTTGTGGCATCCGTTTCCTCCGGTTTTTGGAAAGTTCCGGATTCCTGGGTGGAAGAGGCAGATTCCTTTTCTTTGCCCGGTTTCTTGGCCTGGACCTTTTTTTCAGATTTGTTTTTCTTTTTGCCTAGGAGATAAAATGGAATTGTGATTATTATTCCTGAAAGAAAAGCAACAAAAAGAGCCATGAAGGATGGGACTATAAATGGTTTTGAAAAAAAAGCTATTGTGCAGGTGTTCTGAAGATTAAATCCCACAAAACACAGGGCAAGTGAAATACATAAAATTAAAAGTATCAATCTCCAAGGCATTGTTCGACTCCCAAAATAATGTAGAAGAATCTTTAAAAAAAATTCTGCATCTTATCAGTACTAATAATACCACAATACTGTTTTTTTTAGTAAATAAATTTTATCAGTTTTCCATTAATGTTCCCCGGTAAGTAAAACCTTTTATTTCTTCCAGCCTAACATTTACAAAATCCCCTATCAGGTCTTTTGGCCCCTTGAAAACAACCCGGCTGTCCCTTCCTGTTCTGCCTAAAAGTTCCCGGGGGTTGTCCCTGGAAACTGATTCAACAAGTACCGGGACTTCCCTGTAAAGTCTGTTTTTCAGAACTTCTCCGGTAATTTTGTGCTGGAGTTTTATTACTTTATCCAGTCTCCTGATTTTTTCCGGTTCCGGAATCCGGTTTGGCAGTTCAAAAGCCTTTGTGCCTTCCCTGGGGTTGTAATGATACATATATGCATATTCAAACTTAACTGTTTCCATTAAGGACAGGGTTTCTTCCAAATCACTTTCTGTTTCCCCGGGAAACCCGATTAAGATATCCGTGGACAGTGAAATGTCCGGGCAGGCTTCCCTTATACGGTTGACCAGGGCAATATACTGCTCCCGGGTGTATTTGCGGTTCATTGCCGCTAAAATCCTGTTGGAACCATGTTGCACCGGAAGATGAAGGTGGCGGCATAAAACTTCCTCCTGCCCCAATAATTCTATGAGTTCAGGGGATACATCTTTCGGGTGACTGGAAAGAAACCTTAGCCATTTAATTCCTTTCAGTTCCGGAATAACCAGCTTTAAAAGACCTGGAAAATCTAATCCCCCGTAGTTGTAGGAATTTACATTCTGCCCCAGGAGGGTAACCTCCTTTACTTTTTTTCCCTCCAACAGGCGGATTTCCTCCAGGATTTCCTCCGGTTTCCTGGAAATTTCCCTCCCCCTGACATAGGGTACTATGCAGTAAGAACAGAAGTTATTGCAGCCGTGCATGATGGGCAGATAGGAGGAAAAAGTTCCCGGTGTCCAGGAAAAATCAGAAAAATTATATGCCTCGTCCTCGTTAATGGATTCTATTTTCAGACCCTTTTCGCAGGCTCTTACAATATCGGGAAAATATTTTTTTTGGAAATTTCCCATTATGTAGTCAACCTGGGGAAAACGCTCCTTGAGTTTTCCTTTAAGTCTTTCTGCCATGCAGCCTGTTACTACGATTGTCATCGGGTGTGACTGCTTGACTGTTTTAAGGTTACCCAGACGGCCTTCAATCCTTTCTTCTGCAGTAATCCTTACGGAGCAGGTATTTATCACAAGAAGGTCTGTGTCTTTTTCACTTTCGGCTTTTGTCCAGCCGGTGTCTATAAGGTAGTTTTCCAAGGCAGCAGACTCAGCTATATTCATCTGGCAGCCGTAGGTTTCAAAAAAATATTTCATAATTGTTCCTGTTATTCCTGTTTTTTGAATTCTGTGTATGCAAAGGCATTATGATTGTGGATGCTTTCATAATTTTCTGCTTCGACACTAAAAAAGGGAAAATCCCCCAATTCTTTTATACCTAAATATACATCCCGTACAATGTCCTCTACGAATTTCGGGTTGTCATAGGCTTTCTCTGTGACATATTTTTCATCTTCTCTTTTAAGCAGGCTGTAAAGTCCAATGGAGGCCGCCTTTTCCACCTTGTCTATCAGGTCTTCTATCCAAAAAAAAGGACCGCACTGGACAGTAACCTTCACCCGTCCCCGCTGGTTGTGGGCTCCCCGGCTGCTTATGGCCTTGGAACAGGGGCAGACAGTCTGCACCGGAACTTCAACAGAAACCATAAATGTTTTTTTTATGTCACTGCCGTTTTTTTCTACTGAACCCTCATAGGTACAGATATAGGACATAACTGCTTTTTGCCCGGAAACCGGAGCCGGCTTTTCCAAAAAATAAGGAAAGGTAAGTTTTGCAAAGGCTTTTGCCGCCTGGAGGGAAACACGGATTTCTTCCAGCATTTCAAGAAAATGGGGCATCGAAAGTTTCTGGTGGTGTTTATGGAATACTTCGATAAAGCGGCTCATGTGGGTTCCCTTAAAATGAACAGGGAGATTTACATATAAATCAGCCTCCACTGTGGTATTTTGGGTTTTATGTTCCTTGTCCAAAACGGTGAGGGGGTACTTTAACCCTTTAATACCTACTTTCTCCAAGGGAATTTCCCTTTCGTCTTTTTGGCTCTGGATATCAATCATCTTATTTCTGTCGGTTTGCCTTGTTCTTAAAGTTTAGTGCGCTTTCCAGGGTGTTTACCATCAGCATGGCGATTGTCATTGGGCCGACCCCTTTGGGGACAGGTGTTATACAGCCTGCAACTTCCAAGGCTTCTTCAAATTTTACATCCCCGGTTAATCTGAACCCGGATTTTTTAGTTGAATCCGGAATGCGGTTTACTCCTACGTCTATAACGGCGGCTCCGGGTTTTATCATGTCCCCTGTTATCATTCCCGGGGAACCGGCGGCGGCTATTAAAATGTCTGCCTGCCGGGTTATTTCCTTCAGTTTTTTTGTTCCGGTATGGCAGATTGTGACTGTTGCATTGTATTCTTTTCTGGTTAAAAGAATTGCCAGGGGTTTGCCTACTATATTGCTCCTGCCGACTATAACAGCCCTGGCTCCGTCTGTTTCAACACCTGTTTCTTCCAGTAATACCAAAACACCGTGGGGGGTACATGGTAGGAAGGCTTTTCTTCCGATAATCAGATTTCCCATGTTCACAGGATGAAACCCGTCCACATCTTTTTCCGGTGATATGGCCATAATGACCTTTTCTCCGTTTATATGCCGGGGAAGTGGCAGCTGTACAAGAATCCCGTGCACCGTGCTGTCTTCGTTGAGAGTCCGGATTAGTTCCAAAAGTTCTTCTTCTGTAGTTTCTTCCTTAAGGTGGATTGAACGGTCTTTCATTCCTACCTCAGCCAGGGCTTTTTGTTTGCCTGTTACATAGGATACACTGGCAGGGTTATCCCCTACAAGGATAACCGCAAGGCAGGGTTCAATTCCGGCTTCTTTTAATTTTAAAGTTTCTTCCGCTGTTCTACTGCGTATTTTTGCTGCAATTTCATATCCGTTGATGATTGTTGCCGCCATATAGACTCCTTTTTTTCCTGTTTACAGAAAAAGATTTTTAACCGTGTTTTGATACGGAATTTACACTTGTAACCTGTGCTCCATATGTTGTTTTATCATGAGAGGTGGTGTGCTGTAAATAACCATTGTCTTTTTTTTAGTGCCTTCCGGTACTTGATAGATACCAATGGATGATATAGAATAAAAATCCATATAATTGAATCTACATAGAGAGGTTTTATGAAACGTTTCATTTTGTTTATATGCTGTTGCCTTTTGACCGGGGTTGTTTTTTCCCAGGAGGCGGATGATTCAGGGGAAGAAGAAGGCGGAATGCCGGAAATTATATCCTCTTCCTACGACTTTCATGAGCCGGGTGCAATGCAGATGAAGGTTGCCCTGGGAGTGGATGTGCCTCTTTTTAACCAGGATGCAGACGGAAGAATAATAAAAAATACAGGAATGCACACCGGAGGACTTTTGTCCCTGGGATTTACATATTTCTTTACTTCAAGCATAAATATGGGTTTTGATGCAGTGTTCAATTTTCTTCCAACTACAGGGAGTAACCTGCTTTTTTATGTCCCCCTTACAGTAAGGGGAGGATACCAGTTTGTATGGGGTAAATTTGAAATCCCAGTAAATCTGGGTGCCGGTATAGCGATTCAGACCTGTGCCAACAGGAATTATTACGGCCTTATACTTAGACCGGAAACCGGGATTTATTACAGGCAGGGGCCTGACTGGTCTTTCGGTGTAGGAACGGTTTGGAATTTTATTCCCCAATGGTATAAGGACAAAAATGATACAAGATACGGGAACATTCTTGAAATCAGTGCGGCTGTCCGTTTCCACTTTTAAAACAGGAGTTTGATGTGAAGCATATAAAGAGTTTTTTGATTTTTTGTACTGTGTTTTTATCCCTGACAGCCTGTTCCTATCCGGGGCTGTTTGCCGGGATTGAGTCGGAGGTAAAGTTGAAAGACCCTTCTGTTACTTCCACCACCGAGCATCTTTGCTATGATGATACTTACGAATTTGTTTCCAACGGAACAATTTTTATGAAAAAGGCAGGGGGGAGAACCTGGACTGCTGTTTCGTTGCCTGATAGCGGTGCGTTCAGGGAAATAGGTCTTACCGGCGGCTATCTTTGGGCTGTAAATTTTGATTCTTCGTCCATGGAATTCAAGGGATTGTATTATATTGATACAGCCAGCATTGAAAACTGGGTAGAATTCAATACGGATGTGTTGGATGGGACACCCTACAGGATTTTGGAGCTTCAGGGAAATTCCAGCATATATCTTCTTACCAGGAAAAGGGCAGGGAACAACTACACCTACAGGATTTACCAGATTACCGGTGCGGTTTTGAAGCCTTCCCCTGTTTTTGAAATCGGGTCTTCCGGCAGTAACGAAAATAACGACAGTACAAGACCCCTCGCAGTAGCAGAATCCGGAACTGATTTTCTGGTTCTTACAAAAGCAAAGTTGTATAAAAACAGTACCGATGATGTTCTTTCAGATGCCGGCAGCTTTATAGCTTTGGCAAAGGGCAGCGGCGGCAATGTTTATGTGATGAACCAAAGCGGCGGTATAGGGCTTTATAACGGAACGGGCTTAGGGGAGCTCAAGAATTTTGATTTTACACCCTCTGAAAACAGTCCGAAAAGTCTCGCCTTTGTTTCCGGGGATTCCGGCATAAAGGGAGCCGAAAACGGGATGCTGCTTGTTGGTTGCGGGAGCGGCTACCGGGAAATAATCCTCGGGGCAGACGGGACTGTTCCATCCTCCTATCAGGAACCGGGGGCTTCCGACACTTCTACAATACTGACTTCTAAAAAGAGTCAGTATTCCAGCAGTATAGGATATTATCCTGTACACTGCCTGTTTCCTGTGGTAATGGCCGGGACAACTTATAAGTACAGGGTATACGCCTTGGTGATGGATTCCGGTGATACCTGTCTTTGGTCTTATTATACGGATGATTCAAGCCCTTCCTGGAACAGGGATTAAGGTTGTAAAGGCGGTTTTAGTTTATGTAAAACCGCTTTTTGTTTTTTCCGGCTGATTGCTGAAAAATTAACCGGAACATTAAGTGCCGGATTAGGCTTGGGGGGCTGCGGATATCCCCTGGAATATTCCGGATAAAAGGAGTTTTTATGTCTGAATACAAGGTTCCGGAGCGGAAAGATGTACCGGAAGAATACAAGTGGGATTTGACTTCCCTTTTTAAAGACTGTAAGGAATGGGAGCAGACTCTTAAAGAGTTTGAAAAGCAAAAAGAATCCTTTGTCAGTTTTAAAGGGACTTTACATTCCGGAAAGGATTTGTACCGGGCTTTGGAAGCCTATGAAAAGATTTTAAAAACCGGTGAGCGGCTTGGTAATTATGCTTTCCTCATGCAGACAGCAGACCTGGGGGACAGCGAAAGCAAAGAACTGTATTCAAGATATATTATTTCCGCTACTGATTTTGAAACAAAATCCAGTTTTTTTGTTCCTGAGGTAACGGCTCTTGATGACTCCGTTGTGGAGGATTTTTACAGACTGGACAAGGACAGGCTTTACTCAGTTTATGTGGAAAAACTGCTCAGAATGAAGCCTTATATACTTTCCGAAAAAGAAGAGAGGATAATTTCACTTTTTTCCACATCCCTTCAGACTCCGAATAATACATTTTCTGTATTGACAAATGTGGATATGGATTTCGGCGAAGTAAAAACAGAGGCAGGAAAAATCCCCCTGACCCAAAGTTCATGGTCGTCTTTTATGCAGAATCCGGACCGGAAAATCCGGGAAGAGGCCTACAGGCAGTTTTACGGTTGTTTTGAAAAAAACAAAAATACTCTCGGTGAGCTTTATTCCGGTTCGGTAAACAGTGATGTTGCAGAGGCAAAAATAAGGGGGTACGGTTCGTCTTTGGAAATGGCCCTGTACAAGGACAAGGTTCCGGTGGAAGTTTACAAAAACTTTATTTCTGCGGTGCACAAAGGTTTTCCTGTGCTCCACCGGTACTACGAGGTAATGAAAAAGGTTTTGGGTGTTAAGGAATTAAGGCATTACGATGTTTACATGCCAATGGTACAATTGGAGAATAGCCGGAAAACTTCTTACGAAGAGGCTGTGGAAATCATAAGAAAGGCTCTTTCTCCCCTCGGGCAGGAGTATACGGATGTTTTGTGCAAGGGGCTTTTAAACGGCTGGGTGGACAGATATGAAAACAAGGGAAAAAGATCCGGGGCATTTTCTTCCGGGGCATACACCGGTTACCCCTATATCCTCCTGAATTATAAAGATGATTTAATCCGGGACATTTTTACCCTGGCCCATGAGGGAGGGCACTCCATGCACTCCTATTATTCGGCAAAAAATAATCCTTTCATGCACTATGATTACACGATTTTTGAAGCAGAGGTGGCAAGTACGGTGAACGAGGAACTCCTCTTCAGGTATTTATGGGAAAATCCTGCTTCCAAGACGGAAGAAGCCTGGCTTTTAAGTACCAGGCTTGGGGATATTGTTGCAACCCTTTTCAGGCAGACCATGTTTGCCGAGTATGAAATGCTGACCCATCAGATTCTGGAAGAGGGAACCCCCCTTACCCTTGAGGTTTTAAGAAATACTTATATGACTCTTTTGAGGGATTACTTTGGTCCTGCCATGGAGTTTGAAGCAGAAAGCGATTTGGAAGGCTTGCGGATCCCCCATTTTTACCGGGCTTTTTATGTTTATAAGTACGCTACGGGGATTTCTGCAGCCCTGGATATTTCTTCTTCTATTTTGTCAGGTGATAAAGAAAAACTTGGGGGATATTTTAATTTCCTTAAATCAGGAGGAAGCCGTTATCCATTGGAGTCCCTTAAACTGGCAGGGGTGGATTTGTCTTCTTCCGGGCCCATTGAAAATGCAGTAAAGGTTTTTGAAAGTCTTCTCGAGAAATTTGAGAAAATTGTCCTTGAAATCAATAAATAAGGCTTATAATATTTATTGTAGTAAAGTGATAAAAAAGCGGTGAGGGTTATGAGAGAAAAAATATTTTCCGGACTTTTTTTACTGGTTGTTTCGTTTTCAGGATTTGCCGGGGAAGCAGAATGGCCTTTTTTGCGGAGTTCTGCTTATGACCAGTTTTACCGGCAGGAGAAATCCTTTTTTGAAGAGTATGAAAAATCTTCTGTCCCCTTAAATCAGTTGGGGGATTGGGTGGACGCTGTCAATTCTTCAATAGCTTTGGGAGCCGGTATCTCCGGGCTTACAGGAGAGAAAATCTCTGTTGTTATTTCAGACTCTCCGGAATTTATCGTTGAATTCAGTGAAACAGGAACTTTCTTAATTACCACCGGTGTTTTGGATTTTATCGATGACAGTATTTTTGCCCTTCTGGGGGAGTCTTCCAGAAGGATAAAAGATTTTTCACGGGAGAGGGAAAAACTTTTGTTTCCCCTTGTGGCCATAGCCTGCAGCAACAGAACCCTCCAGTTGAGGGCTTCAGGGGAATCTTATACAGGTTTTTCTTACAGTGAGGATGATGTTTTTAAAAGCGACATTCTTTCAATATTGATTATGGAAGCCTCGGATGATATCCGGGATCCGGTCTTCTTGATGCAGAATCTTTTTGAGGTTCTGGATGCAGCCAACAGAAGGGATAGCTCCGGATCTTATAATTTGGACTCCTATATAACCAGGACTGCCACCTTTGCAAAGCGGATTTCCAATTTATCTGCCAATTCTTCCCTGTTGGACAAGTACCGGGCTTTATTTTCCTTGGCTTTGCGTAATATCAGGCTTGGGATAACTTTGGAAAATTCTGTAATTGACATGGATACACTCCTTACAGCATTTCCCGGCTGCCAGTATTTTGAACGGATTATACTGGAAGGTAAGATAAAGCTTTATTACAGTAATCTCTGGAAGGACAGAGAACATCTTTATCCAATGTTTGCCGTCGGTACTTGCGACGGAGGACTGGAGATACCTGAAGTACAAATGCCGGGGGAAAAGATGACGGATTTGTACAGGGAAATTGTAGATTTGGGAACGGACTATCTGAGCCGCCACAGGGATTCATACATACTTTCGGATTTATCCCTTATTATGGCATTGTCATCAAATCCAAAAGACCGGGCAAAGGCTCCGGTTTACGGAGAGACTGCCGCCTACGGGGAGGTTTTCGACGGTACCATTTCCCGTAGAATAAATCTGGCTCTGGTACTTTTCTTTGATTATTTTACCTCAGGTAAGACGGAAAAAGAAAAGCTTACAAGGGCTTGGACTATTTTTGACGAAGTGATGAATCCGGGCGAAACTCCCAGGGATATAACCTTTGATTATTCCCAAAATGGCAAGCCGGTTTTCCAGCAGGTTAAGTCTGTCTTTATAGGTTCAACCCAAGATGTGGTGCAGAATTATGGGGTGGTTTCAAAATATGCCGGAATTGAAACCCGGAAAGAAGAAACCCCTTCTGCCTTACCGGGAAAGACTGGGAATTTGGATTATATTCCAGTCCGGGGAATAAGGATTTTGGATACCGGGGACTTCCTGCTTGCAAACTGGGGGCAGCCGTCGGAGATTCTTTATGACGGATTTTCAGAAATATGGGTTTATTCCCAGTTGCAGGTAAGTCTTTATCTTGACGGAGGGGTAATTGTTCGGATTGAAATTGCAGGGGATTCCCCGGTTACATTCCCTACTGACTTGAAACTTGGGGACACCAGGGAAATGTTTGAAAAACAGTACGGAAAGCCTTTTAAGAGGGATTACGGCTTTGATGTATATAGCCCCCAGGGGCATAATGTTTATGTCCAATTCCTGTCGGAAAAAATCAGAAAAATAACCCTTGTAAAGTAGGGCTTACGGGTCTGCCGGTAAGGAGAATTCCGGGGGTTATTTTTCCCGGGAAATGTTTTGTTCCAGAATAAGTTCCCTGTAGTACTTGTTTTCTATTTCGGTTTCCGGGATTCCGCAGGTTTTGAGTATTTCGAGGAGCTGCTTCTTTTTATTTTCCACAGTTTCCGGGTCGTTTACCGGTGAAAGAATTTCTATTTCGAGAAAATAACCCAAGGGTTCTACAAGGCAAAGCTCCAAAAGTGCTTCTCCGTATTCCCATTGGGAAACCTTCTTTGTTTTATACAGTTCAATTTTGAATCCTGTATCCTGAAGAAATACTTCCAGGGCTTCCTTTCCGCTTATGGAGCATTCTTTTTCGTCATTAAGTTCTATGGTTGCCCCATTTTCTGTTGCCCGTATTTCTTTTCTCTTGTATGTAAAGAAAATTTCCGAATCTTTCCCCTCCTTGGTTTCGGAGTTTTCTTCCCGTATTCTGCATGAAATGAACCCCCCGTTTTTAGTAAGCTTCCAGTATGTGTCCTTTTTTTCCCTAAAGCCTCTGTATATTGCGTTTTTTTTAAGTTTTTCTTCCAGAGCTTCTTTGTCCCTTACATGGGCCTTTAGTTCTATTTCGTACATTGTTTCTCCTTATTGGGTGGTTATGCTCCTGATTTTTTGTGCAAGAACAATGGCGGTATTTATTCCGTCTAATGCAGAGGAAACGATTCCCCCGGCATACCCGGAACCTTCCCCGGCAGGGTAAATCCCCCTAACAAGGGATTCACGGGTTTCCCCGTCCCTTATTATTCTTACCGGTGTGGAGGTTCTTGTTTCCGGGGCAATAAGAACGGCTTCTTCTGTAATAAATCCCTGCATTTTTCTGTCAAAGTCGTAAAGGGCGGTTTTAAGCCTCCTGGAGATTATTTCCGGAAGCCAGGTATTCAGGTCAGAGGAAAAAAGCCCCGGGGTGTAGGAGCTTTTGGGCAGTGTTTTTGATAATGCTCCTTTTAAAAAGTCTGTCACCCTTTGGGCGGGCGCCTTTTGGCATTGTGTTTCCTGAAATGCCCGCTTCTCTATGGATTTTCTGAAAAACAGACCTGATAAGGGGTTTTCTCCTGAGTCCTGGTAATCTTGTGGTCTTATTTCCACCACAAGGGCGGAATTGGACCAGGGGGAATTCCTTGAAGAGGGGGACATTCCGTTTACCACGATTTCCCCGTTTGAAGAGGCAGATGGGACAACAACTCCCCCGGGACACATACAAAATGAGTAAACCCCCCGGCCTTCCACCTGGGTGGTAAGCCTGTATTCTGCACCGGAAAATCCTTTGGGCGGGTTGTTATGGAACTGGATCCGGTCAATCAATTCCCTGGGATGTTCAATCCTTGCACCGCAGGCAAAACCTTTGGCCTCCAGGGCTTCTTTTCCTCCTTTTTCCAGCATAAGGGTGTATATTGATTCCCGGGAATGGCCGGTTGCAAGAACAAGGTTCCCGGATTTTACTGTTTTTTCTTCCCCGGTTTTTAAATCTTTTATTGTAATTTCTTCCAGGAATTTCCTGCCGTTTTTTTCCGAAATTGAAAAATCCTCAAGCTCTGTGTTTAGGAGGAATTCCCCTCCGTGTTTTAGGATTGTTTCTTTTATTCCGGTTATAACCCCTGGTAAAATGTCTGTCCCGATATGGGGGTGGGATGCAGTAAGGATGCTGTTTTGGGCTCCGTGAAAATTAAGGATTTCCAGGACTTTTTGTATGTTTCCACGCTTGCCTGACCTGGTAAAAAGCTTGCCGTCGGAAAAGGTTCCGGCACCCCCCAGGCCGAAACAGAAATTTGAATTGGGATTGATGGTTCCTGTTCTTGAAATACCTGCAATATGGATTTTTCTTTCGGAGGGGTCTGTCCCCTGTTCTATGATGACCGGTTTTATTCCCTTTTCCAAAAGTTCCAGGGCACAAAAAAGCCCGGCAGGACCTGCCCCGGCAATATGTACAACAGGGCCTTTACCGCCGGTTTTCTGCCAGGAGGGTTTAAAATAATTATTCTGATTTTTATCGGTTCCCGTCCTGATTTGATATTTATGGAAAATCCTTATGTTTTTCCTTCTGGCGTCTACTGAGCGTTTTATCAGTGTTGCTGAATAGTCTTTTTTCTGTATATCCTTGTGGTTTTTCCGGATTTCCCGGAGGATTATTTTATCAACAGAATCCCCGGACTTTTCTTCTTCCGGAGTCAAAAAAACCGAAATTTCAAAAATCATGATTCTATTATAATGTTTTTCCCTGTTTTAATCACCGTTTCTTTTGAATAAAATCAAAACAAATTAAATAATACTTTTTTTATCGATAAAATAAATATTATCTATTCACAATTTTGTAAAACTTTGATATTATTACCTGAGAAACTGAAACGCGTCAGCGTTTGAAATTAATAAATTAAGGATGGATAATATGGGAAGCAAGGTTACTATTATCGGCTCCGGAAGTGTAGGAGCAACAATTGCTTATACAATGGCTGTTCAGGGAATTGCCTCTGAAATTGTAATGGTTGATATCAATGTGGAAAAATCTTTAGGTGAAGCCTTGGATATAAGGCAGGGAATCCCTTTCTGTCCTCCCTGTTCTATTTATGCAGGGACCTATGAGGATGCCAAGGATTCTGATATAGTAATTTTGACCTCTGGTCTTGCAAGAAAACCGGGCCAGTCACGGCTTGATTTGGCACAGGCCAATGTAAATATTACAAAGTCCATTATTCCCCAGATTACAAAGGCAGCTCCTAATGCCTTTTATATTATTGTTGCCAATCCAATTGACATTCTTACCTATCAGTTCCATAAAACTGCCGGTCTTAAGGAAAACCAGATTATAGGTTCCGGAACAATCCTGGATACAGCCAGATTGCGGGCAAGAATTGCAGAGTATTACCAGATTAACCAGAAAAATGTCCATGCCTATGTATTCGGGGAACACGGGGACAGCTCTTTTGTTCCTTGGTCTCTGGCTAATATTTCCAATATTCATGTGGACAAGTATCCTGAGTGTATAACAGATAAAGATAAGATTGTTCCCCCCCTTGTTCATGAAGAAGTTGAACAGTATGTAAGAAAATCCGGAGGAAGGATTATTGAAAGAAAGGGGGCAACCTTTTATGCAATTGCAATTTCGGTGTGCCATCTTTGCAAATGCCTTATAAGCGGGGTAGATACAACCCTTACTGTTTCTACAATGATGCACGGAGAATACGGTGTTGATGATGTTTGCCTTAGTACCCTTGCTATTGTTGGTGCAAACGGAGTGGAGGGAAAACTTGCAGCTCCTCTTACTGATTCAGAGGTGGCTTTACTCCAGCACAGTGCAAAGTGCCTTAAAGACATAATTTCACAGCTGAATTTTAATTAAAATTAAAATATAAGGACGGAAAAATGGAATATCGCATTGAACATGACTCCATGGGAGAAGTTAAAGTTCCTGCTGATAAATACTGGGCGGCCCAGACAGAGCGAAGCCATGAGAATTTTAAAATCGGTGTGGGGATAGAAACCATGCCGAGGGAAATAACCAGAGCTTTCGGTTTTTTAAAAAAAGCTGCTGCCATAGCCAATAATGCACTAAAACCGGAAAAGATGACCGGTGAAAAGCTTGCTGCAATTTCACAGGCTTGTGATGAGGTGATTTCAGGCAGCCTGAACGACCACTTTCCTCTTGTTGTATGGCAGACAGGAAGCGGAACCCAGTCAAATATGAATGCCAACGAAGTAATCGCCAACAGGGGAAACGAGATAGCCGGTTCAAAGCTTTTGCATCCCAATGATGATATAAATATGAGCCAGTCTTCCAATGATACTTTTCCTACAGCCATGCATATTTCTGCTGTTTTGATTATAGAGGACAAGCTGCTTCCTGCCATTGATACCTTGGTTGCAACTTTCAAAAGATTGGAAGAAGAAAACAAGGGTGTTGTAAAAAGCGGGAGAACCCATCTTCAGGATGCAACTCCTATTACTTTTCCCCAGGAAATAAGCGGATGGAGAAGCTCTTTGGAAAGGGACAGGGAGCTTTTGCTTCTTGCCCTTAATCCTTTGAAAGAACTGGCTTTAGGTGGTACTGCTGTAGGCACCGGCCTTAATGCCCCTAAGGGCTTTGATGTTAAGGTGGCGGAAGCTGTTTCTGCCCTTACCGGAAAAAACTTCAGGACTGCCCCGAATAAGTTCCACGCCCTTACCAGCAAGGATGAAATCGTATTTGCCCACGGGGCTGTAAAAGCCTTGGCAGCAGATATGATGAAAATTGCCAATGACGTAAGGTGGCTTGCCTCAGGACCCAGGGTAGGGTTGGGTGAGATTACAATCCCCGAAAACGAACCCGGTTCTTCTATTATGCCGGGAAAGGTTAATCCAACCCAGTGTGAAGCGGTTACCATGGTGGCTGTACAGGTAATGGGGAATGATGTGGCTGTGGGAATGGCTGCAAGTCAGGGTAATTTTGAACTTAATGTGTTTATGCCTGTGTGTGCCTATAATTTTATCCAGTCCGTGAGGCTTTTGTCTGAGGCGATGATTTCCTTTAATGACAATTGTGCCGTTGGAATTAAGGCAAACCGGGAAAAAATGCACAACAACCTCCATAATTCCCTGATGCTTGTTACGGCACTTAATCCTTACATCGGATATGAGAATGCAGCAAAGACTGCAAAAAAAGCCTTTAAAGAGAATATTTCCTTAAAAGAGGCCTGTGTCCAGCTGGGATTTTTAACTCCGGAAAAATTTGACGAGGTCTTTAAGCCGGAACAAATGGTGTAAATCCGGTAGAAAAATTAATTTGTTTAAGAGGGTGAAATATGACATATAGTTATTATCCCGGGTGTACCTTGAGGACTAAGGCGAAAGACCTGGATACCTATGCCAGGGCTTCCTGTGAAGCTTTGGGGGTAACCTTGGAAGAAGTTCCTGAATGGCAGTGTTGCGGAGGGGTTTATACCACTGCAAAAGACGAAATTGCCACAAAACTGTCTTCTGTCAGGGCACTTGTGGCTGCCCGGGATGAAGGACGGGATTTGGTTACCATTTGTTCTGCCTGCCATAATGTTATAAAACAGACAAATGAGGCAATGAAAAATGATTCCCACACCAATTCCAGGGCCAATGCCTACCTGAAACTTCCTGTACCCTATAACGGGGAAACCAATGTAATTCATTTTCTGGAATTACTCCGGGATAAAATCGGGTTTGGGAAAATTTCTGAAAAGGTGGTTAAACCTTTTACCGGTAAAAAAATCGGGGCATATTATGGTTGCCTCCTTTTGAGGCCCAGTTCCGTTATGGCAATGGATAATCCTGAAAATCCCACGATAATTGAGGATTTTATCAAAGCCATCGGTGGTGAACCTGTCGTTTATGCCATGAGAAATGAGTGCTGTGGCGGTTATTTGACAATGGAAGACAAAGAGGCTGCCAATAAGCGGAGCGGAAAGGTTCTTTCTGATGCTGAGGAACATGGGGCTGAAATCCTTGTAACAGCCTGTCCCCTTTGTCTTTATAACCTTAAAAAAAATAAGGACGGACACAAGATTCCCGTTGTGTATTTTACTGAACTTCTTGCAGAAGCACTGGGGGTTAAATAATGGAAGTAAGAATCGATAAGGAAGAAATCCAGCGTATCAGCGGAGTAAATCCCCGTAAATGTATGAGGTGCGGAAAATGTTCTGCAACCTGTCCTTCTTACGAGGAAATGGAATACCATCCCCACCAGTTTGTTTACATGGTGGAAGAAGGCTTGCTTGAACCTTTAATGAAGTCAGCTTCGTTGTTCAGATGCCTTTCATGCTTTGCCTGTGTGGACCGTTGTCCGAGAAATGTGGAGCCTGCAAAGCTTGTGGAAGCCGTCCGCCTTGCAGTTGTAAGACAGCAAGGGGAAAACCACATGAAAGTGGAGCAAATCCCTGAAATTTGGGATGAAGATTTGCCCCAGCAGGCTATAGTAAGTGCACTTAGAAAGTATAAAAAATAAATATATGGGCTGGCCTGATGGTTTTCAGGCCTTAGATTAATTATTTCGATTTTAGAGGGTCAAATGCAAAGAATCGGAGTTTTTGTATGCCATTGCGGCACCAATATTGCGGCAACTGTTGATGTTAAGGCTGTTGCGGAAGCACTTAAAAACGAACCTGGGGTTGTTTTTTCCACCGACTACCAGTATATGTGCTCCGAAGCCGGACAGAACATCATCAAAGATGCCATTAAAGAAAAGAATCTTACAGGAGCTGTTATCTGTTCCTGTTCTCCCCGTATGCACGAAGCTACATTCCGTAAGGCTGCTGCCTCTGCCGGATTGAATTCCTATATGGTGGAAATAGCCAATATCAGGGAACAGTGTTCCTGGATTCATAAAGATATTGAAGTTGCTACTAAAAAGGCAATTGCTTTGGGAAAAGCTGCAGTTGCAAAAGTTCATCTTAATACACCCCTTACGGCAGGGGAGTCTCCTGTAGTAAAGAGAGCCTTGGTTATAGGAGGCGGAATCGCAGGAATACAGACTGCCTTGGATATTGCCGATGCCGGATTTCCTGTTGATATAGTGGAAACAAAGCCCACTATCGGAGGAAAGATGACACAGATTGACAAGACCTTTCCCACGTTGGACTGTGCAGCCTGTATTCTTACACCTAAGATGGTGGACTGTGCCCAAAATGAAAATATCAGAATACTTTCCTACAGCGAAGTCGCCGAGGTAAAAGGTTTTGTAGGGAACTTTACTGTTAAAATCAGGAGAAAGGCCCGGTTTGTGGATGAAACAAAGTGTACAGGTTGTGGTTTATGTACAGAAAAGTGTCCACAGAAAAAAGTTCCGAATGAATTCAATCTGGGAATGGATAACCGCACTGCAATCTATATCCCCTTTGCCCAGGCAGTTCCAAAGGTCGCCACCATTGACCCAAATGCCTGCATGATGCTTAAATCCGGGAAATGTGGTGTTTGTTCCAAGGTTTGCGGAGTAAACGCCATCGATTATAAAATGCAGGATTCATACCTGGAAGAAAAATACGGGGCCATTGTAGTTGCCACCGGATTTAATCCCATCAATGTAGAAAAATACGACGAGTTTGCCTATACCCAGAGCAAGGATGTGGTTACTTCCCTTGAGTTTGAAAGGCTTATGAATGCTGCCGGTCCTACAAACGGAACCCTTCTGAGACCTTCCGACGGGAAACATCCCCATACCCTGGTTTTTGTCCAGTGTGTGGGAAGCCGTGAAGACGGCAAGGGCTGCAAAGGCGGAAAGGAATACTGCTCCAAAATCTGCTGTATGTATACTGCAAAACACGCAATGCTCTGCCGTGAAAAGTATCCTGACACCGAGGTTTATGTATTCTATATTGATGTCCGTACCCCCGGAAAGAATTTTGATGAGTTCTACAGGCGGGCAGTGGAGCAGTACGGTGTCCATTACATAAAAGGTATGGTAGGAAAGGTTGTACCCAGAAGTGACGGAAAACTTGAAGTCCAGGCTTCTGACCTTATAGACAATAAACAGCTCCATATCCAGGCTGATATGGTAGTTCTTGCCGCCGCCATTGAGCCGGATAAGTCGGCAAGACCTTTGGCAACAATGCTTACTGCCAGTATGGATACAAATGATTTCTTTACAGAAGCCCATCCCAAGCTCCGTCCGGTGGAAAGCCCTACCGCCGGAGTGTTCCTTTCCGGAACCTGTCAGGGACCAAAGGATATTCCGGAGACCGTTGCCCAGGCTGGTGCAGCGGCATCCAAGGTTATCGGGCTTTTGGTTAAGAACAGTCTTAAAGGGAATCCCTGTGTTGCCCATTCCAATGAACTTATGTGTAACGGCTGTGAAAGCTGCGAAAAGGTCTGTCCTTACGGGGCGATTACATACGCCGACAAGGAATTCAGAATGCCAAACAGGACAACTGCAATCCGCCATGTTGCCGAAGTTAATCCGGCAGTTTGCCAGGGGTGCGGTGCCTGTACGGTAGCCTGTCCTTCAGGGGCAATGGATCTTAACGGGTTCTCCACAAAACAGATTATGGCGGAGGTTGATGCTATATGTCAGTAAACGAAGTTACTACAGATAATAAAGATACGGAATTCAAACCTAAAATTGTTGCCTTCTGCTGTAACTGGTGTTCCTATGCCGGTGCAGACCTGGCAGGAACAAACAGGCTTAATTATTCCACGGATGTAAAGATTATCCGTGTTCCCTGTTCATGCAGGGTAAATCCAATGTTTATACTCAGGGCATTCCAGAAAGGTGCAGACGGTGTTATTATTTGCGGCTGTCATCCGGGGGACTGCCACTACACAAGCGGTAACTATTTTGCACGCCGCAGAATGACCTTGCTTTTTTCAACATTAAGCTTTATGGGCATCGAAAAGGGCAGAACCAGGGTTGAATGGGTGTCTGCTGCCGAAGGGGCAAAATTTGCTGCCACTATGAACGAATTTGTTGAAACAATTAAGGCCTTAGGCCCGAATAAAAGACTGGAGGACTTGCGATGCAGGAAATAGTTTCAGAACAGGTTTCTAAGGAAGTATTTGCCAAGGCAAAGGAGATGTTGGCTTCCGGTGCAGTCAACCGGGTTATGGGTTGGGAAAAAGGGCTTTTTGACTATGATATTACCCCCAGGGTTTTTTCTTCTGTGGAAGAACTGGAAAAGAACTTTGTTTTTGACCGCTATTGCGAGGCCACTGTTTCAAAGTATCTCATAAAGGAATCCAGAAAGGAAGGAAAAATCCTTGCCTTTCTTAAACCCAATGATACATACAGTTTCCAGCAGCTTGTGAAAGAACACAGGATAATCCGGGAAAATGTGTATGTAATCGGTGTTCCTTTTTATTCAGAACAGAACGAAGGCAAACGCCATGTGATTTACGACGAGCTTTTGGGTGTTAATGACGGGGATGAGACCGTAGAAAAAAACACGAAGCGTTTTGACAAGGTTTCAGAGCTGGAGGCAATGACACCAGACCAGAGGTTTGCTTTCTGGCAGAACGAGCTTTCCAGATGTATCCGCTGCAATGCCTGCCGTAATGTCTGCCCCGCCTGTTCCTGCGAACTGTGCGTCTTTGACAATCCTAATTCCGGAATATCCCAGAAAGCTGCTGCCGACTCCTTTGAGGAGAAGATGTTCCATATCATCAGGGCTTTCCATGTGGCAGGAAGATGTACTGACTGTGGTGAATGTTCAAGGGTTTGTCCACAGAATATTCCCCTCCACCTGTTAAACCGGAAGTATATCAAGGACATAAACGAGATTTACGGGGATTACCAGGCTGGTGAAGATTTGGAAACCAGGGCACCCCTTAATACATTTAAGACAGACGATGTGGAACCCTCTGTAGTATACAGCCGGGAAAAGGGCGAAGGAGGAGAGAACTGATGGTTAAAATTTCTGCTTCAAAATTAAACGAATTGTTTGCCGCAATAAGCTCAAAGATGCCTTTGTATCTTCCTGTGGACAATACATCCGGCGAAGCTGATTACGGACTATGGAAGGAAGGCACAGTATTCAGTTCCGCCTTAAATACAAACAGAAGTGCCAAGGACTTCTTTTTCCCCCAGACTGAAAACCTGATGGAGTTTAAGATGTCAGGGAAAAATATTGAGGTTATTGATCCCAGAAAAGAAATGGAAGATTTTGTTGTGTTCGGGGTAAGGGCCTGCGATGCTGCTAGTTTTGCCATTCTTGACCGGGTGTTTCTTGTAGACCCTGTTGATACTTACTACAAAAACCGGAGGGAACACGGTATTATCGTAACCCTTTCCTGCAATGAAATGGCACCTACCTGTTTTTGTTCACTTTTCGGAATAGATCCTGCAAATCCCAAAGGGGATGTTTCCGGGTGGACCGACGGGGAATTTTACTGGTTCGAAGCCAACACTCCACGGGGTGAGAAATTTACCTCCTTTGTAGAATCAGCCGGGGAAAAGGTACAGGAGCTGGACTCAGATGCAGTAGAAACACTTAAAGAAGAAACATCGGAGCTGGTGAAAACCCAGGCCTTTGCCGGAATGGACATGAGCCTTTTTACCCATGAAAACCTTATGGAGATTTTTAACTCTCCCAAATGGGCTGAATTATCCCAGGCTTGCATTGCCTGTGGAACCTGTACCTTTGTCTGTCCCACCTGTCAGTGTTACGATATCAGGGATTTTGACACAGGTCACGGAATAAAGAGGTTCAGATGCTGGGACAGCTGTATGTATTCTGATTTTACCAAGATGGCAGCTGCAAATCCCCGTTTAACCCAGTTGGAAAGATTCCGCCAGAGATTTATGCACAAGCTGGTATACTATCCTTCCAACAACGAGGGAATCTTCGGATGTGTCGGTTGCGGACGCTGCCTGAAGAAGTGTCCTATTTCAATGAACATCGTAAAGGTAATTAAGAGCCTTACAGAATCAACCGTAAAAGGAGAAAAGTAAATGGAACATGAAGCTCTGATTCCCTATGTGGGGGTTGTTACAGATATCAGGAGGGAGACTCCCGATGTTAAGACTTTCAGAGTAGTGGGTCTTGACGGGAAAAAACTCTTTGAACATAAACCGGGACAGTGTGCCATGCTTTCTGTTCCCGGAGTCAGTGAGGCAATGATTTCCATAACTTCTTCTCCTACGAATACTGAATTTATGGAATTCAGTGTAAAAAAATGCGGCTGTCTTACCGAGTGGCTTCATTCCATGGAAGTAGGCCAGCAGATTACCGTCCGTGGTCCCTACGGAAACGGATTCCCTGTTGAGACTGAATTCAAGGGAAAGAATCTTTTGTTTATTGCTGGAGGAATCGGGCTTGCCCCCTTACGGTCGGTGATAAACTATGTCCGGGACAAGAGGGAAAACTACGGGACAATACAGATTGTCTACGGTTCCCGTTCCAAGGCAGACCTTGTGGCTTATAATGAAATCCTGGACGAATGGATGAAGGACGAAGGGGTGGAAGTAAACCTTACAATCGATAATCCCCAGGCGGATTGGGACGGTCATGTTGGATTTATCCCTAACTATGTAAAGGAACTTAATCCTGATACCAGTAAGACGGTTATCATGTGTGGACCTCCAATCATGATTAAATTTACATTGCAGGGACTAAAGGAACTTGGTTTTGTAAATACCCAGGTTTATACTACAATGGAAATGAGGATGAAGTGCGGTATCGGCAAGTGCGGGCGCTGCAATATCGGTGATAAGTATGTTTGCAAGGATGGGCCTGTGTTCAGCTTTGACAAACTGGGCGAACTGCCGGAAGAATATTGATTTCCGGAAGAAATGTTGAAAGGATTTTTTAACAGGAGTTTTTATGAGTGAAATGGTAAATGTTTTTTTCTTTGGTAAAAAATACGAGGTTCCGGCAAATCTTACAATCATGACAGCAATGGAATATGCCGGATACAAGCTGGTCAGGGGCTGCGGTTGCCGCAACGGGTTTTGCGGTGCCTGTGCCACTATTTACCGCATCAAAGGCGATAATGAGTTAAAGGCCTGTCTCGCCTGCCAGACAAAGGTAGAGAACAATATGTATGTTGCAACCCTGCCTTTCTTTCCATTGGAAAAGCAGCTTTATGATATTGAAAAGGTAAGTACAACCCAACAGGTTATGATGCAGCTTTATCCTGAAATTTACAGTTGCATAGGATGCAATTCCTGTACAAAAGCCTGTACCCAGGGGCTTAATGTAATGCAGTATATTGCCTATGCCCAAAGAGGAGAATTTGAAAAATGTGCCGAGGAGTCTTTTGACTGTGTGATGTGCGGGGTCTGTTCCTCCAGATGTCCTGCCGAAATTTCACATCCCCAGGTAGCACTTTTGGCAAGAAGAATAAACGGAAAATATCTGGCTCCAAAGTCACAGCATCTGGAAGACCGGGTGAACGAAATTGCCCAGGGAAAGTTTGAAAGTCTCATCCAGGACATAATGAATAAACCTCTTGCGGAAATCAAAGAGTTATACAATAACCGGGAAATCGAAAAATAGGAGTTTGCAATGTACGAAATTAAAACAGACCTTAGATTGGAAGATATTTATACTCCGGAAATGCTGGAATCCATGAAAAAAGTGGAAGCAAACCGTAAGAGTAATGCAGAGCTGGAACCAAGAAGAATGACCGCCGAAGAAAAAGATCAGCTTTTGGCAACCTATCATCCCGATTATAAGAAGTCGGAATTTACCCAGCTTAAAATGGGTCCCAATAAGGGAGGCGATGTTCCTTTGGAGTTGGCAGCCCTTTTACAGGGTAAAAGCCGGATTAATCCCTCAGAGATAAATCTGGACAGAATAGATTACGATACTGATGTTCTGGTTATCGGTGGAGGTGGAGCCGGTTCATCTGCTGCCATCGAGGCCCATAAAGCCGGGGCAAAGGTCATGATTGTAACAAAACTCCGTATTGGGGATGCAAATACAATGATGGCCGAGGGTGGTATTCAGGCAGCTGACAAGCCTAATGATTCACCGGCCCAGCATTACCTGGACGCCTTTGGAGGCGGCCACTTTGCGGCAAAGCCGGAGCTTTTAAAGAAACTTGTCTGCGAGGCTCCCGAAGCCATTCAGTGGCTTAATGACCTTGGGGTGGAATTTGACAAAGCCCCTGACGGTACAATGATTACCACCCATGGAGGAGGAACAAGCCGCAAGAGAATGCACGCTGCAAAGGATTATTCCGGGGCAGAAATAATGAGAACCCTCCGGGACGAGGTTTTTAACCGGGAAATTCCTGTTGTTGACTTTACTGCTGCCATCGAGCTTATTTTGGACGATAAAGGTTGTGCCTGCGGTGCAGTTCTTCTTAATATGGAAACCAATGAAATCAGAATTGCAAAGGCAAAAACTGTAATAATTGCCACCGGTGGTGCAGGACGCCTTCATTATCAGGGGTTCCCTACATCAAACCACTACGGGGCAACTGCCGACGGTCTTGTTTTGGCATACAGGGCAGGTGCAAAGCTACTTTACCAGGATACCCTCCAGTATCATCCAACCGGGGCTGCCTTTCCGGAGCAGATTTTCGGGGCATTGGTAACAGAAAAGGTAAGGTCCCTTGGGGCTAAGTTGATAAACAAAAACGGAGAGGCCTTTATGCATCCGTTGGAAACCAGGGATGTTTCGGCTGCTTCCATTATCCGGGAATGCAGTGACAGGGGAAACGGAATTAAAACCGGCAGTGGCCTGGGAGTCTGGCTTGATACCCCGATGATAGAGGTAAAGAACGGCGAAGGTACAATAGAAAAGAGAATCCCGGCTATGTTGAGAATGTTCGGTAAATATGGAATAGACATAAGAAAACAGCCAATTCTTGTTTATCCCACTTTGCATTACCAGAATGGTGGAATCGATATTAACGAAGACTGTATGTCCGGTGTAAAAAACCTCTTTGTTGCCGGTGAAGCTGTCGGAGGAATCCACGGAAGAAACCGCCTGATGGGAAATTCACTTTTGGACATAATTGTGTTCGGAAGGGATGCAGGAAAGAGTGCAGCAGCAACAGCTGCCGGAGTAACAGTGGGAAAAATGAGTCTTGACCATGTTAAAAGATTTGAAGATGAAAGAAAGGCCTGTGGAATAACAGACGACACACTTTCACCGAAACTCCTGCCTTCCTATACACACGGGAATCCCCGTTTTGAAGCAAAATAGGAGTGCAGGGTGGTTGAATATACTGGTGAATTCCTTAACGCAGTATTAAGTGTTGTGTTTGTTTCTTTTACAATAGCAACCTTGGGGTATCTCGTGGGAGGAGTCAAAATAAAAGGAATCTCCCTTGGAACAGCAGGGGTGCTGCTTGTTGCCCTTGTGTACGGGGTGGTATTGAGCTATTTTCCTTCCTTTAAAATCGGGGAAAAAGTCATAAACCTGTACAATGCTACAATAAAGTCCAATTATTCCTTTATTTCAAATATCGGAACGGCTTTGTTCGTAACTGCAGTGGGGCTTATAGCTGGCCCTAAGTTTTTCAGGACCCTTAATAAAAACTCTTTGGCTTATATTCTGAATGGTCTATTAATTATAGTAATCGGAGGGATAACAGCCTGGCTTTTCCTTTTGTTTGATAAAAATCTTTCAAAGGAAATGGTTGTAGGTCTCTTAACCGGAGGACTTACCAGTACCCCGGGCCTTTCCAGTGCAAAGGAAGTTGCCCAAAATCAGGATGCAGTCGTTGCCGGTTACGGAATTGCTTATTTGTTTGGGGTTTTGGGGGTAGTACTTTTTGTCCAGATTGTCCCCCGGATTCTTAAGGTGGATATGGAAAAAGAAAGGGAAACTTATGTGGCTGTAAATGCAGTTCAAATTCCCGAGGCTAAGCCCGGTCTGGTAAAACTTGACCCATACGGATTTTTCCCCTTCTTTATTGCCATTGCCCTTGGATCCATAATCGGGTCTTTTCACATTCCGGGAATTAATTTTTCCTTGGGAACTTCTGGTGGAACTCTTGTGGCCGGACTCCTGATAGGCCATTTTGGCAGAATCGGTAAAATAGACTGCCGTGTAACAAAGGATGCCCTTAATTTCTTTAGGGAGCTTGGCCTGGTGCTGTTTTTAATCGGTGCCGGAGTTCCGGGAGGAATAAACTTTATTGAGCATGTTAAGTTGACATACTTTATTTACGGTGCAGTGATGACCGTTGTTCCTATGGTTGCAGGTTTTCTTGTAGCCAAGTATGTGTTTAAACTCAGCATATTCAATAATCTGGGTTCTATTACTGGTGGAATGACAAGTACACCGGCTTTAGGAACCTTGATAAGTACAACGGGAACAGATGAGGTGGCATCAGCTTATGCAGCCACCTATCCCATTGCTTTGGTTTCAGTGGTTTTACTTTCAAAGCTGATTATATTATTATAAATGAAAGAGGTATAAAATGAAAATTGAAGTTTGTTTTGGCAGTTCATGCCATGTAAAGGGTTCAAAATCCATTCTGGAGCTTTTGAAAACAGAGCTTAAGAAAAACGGATTGGAGGACAAAGTTGAGCTTGCCGGTTCCATTTGCCTTGGTGCCTGCAAAGAGAACGGTGCAAACATGAAGATAGACGGGGAAATTGTTACCGGAATTACAAAGGAAAATTTTCCTGAATTCTTCAAAACAAGGGTTTTGGATGTGGTAAAAAAATAACCGCCATTTACACCTTTGCTTTACAATCCGGTTCATAGGACCGGATTTTTTTTGCCATTCATTTCGTTTTACTACTAATGTAAATTTTAAAGATGCGGTTTCTGAGCAGACTATTAACAGCATAGAAAGCAAAAGACTTTGGCCCAGGGACAAAACCCTGGTCAAGATTACCGGGGCCTTGGAAATTGATGTAGTGCAGTTGTTTTTTCCCGATTCGGAAAATGCCCTTTCCAAAATGGAAATTCAGGGGGATTTAAGTAATATTGTTGTTTCAAGTGTAAGAAGCCTGGTGGAAGAAACCCTTAAACAATACACCAAAATCTGATTTTTTGACGGAATCAAAACTCCACCCGGGTAATTGCAATGATTTTTAAAATAGGTTATTATTTTCCTGTAAGGGCAATTAGCTCAGTTGGTTAGAGCACAAGCATCACACGCTTGGGGTCACAGGTTCGAATCCTGTATTGCCCATTTTATCCGCTTTTTACTTATTTTTCTCCGGTTGTATTTTTCATTTTATTTGGTTATATTGTTTATTGTTGTTTGAATGAGATTGTTAGGAGTATCTGAATTTACGGGTACTTTTCTGCTGAATGAGCCTGTATTATCAGGTTTCCAAAAGTATTATTTACGGATTTTTGGAGGATTGTATGAAGCTTTACAGTAAACACCAGGTTTGGGCTTTTGTTATCGGGGCTGTTGTTATTACGGCCGGAGCCTTTGCTTCCACTCTGTACATAAAAAAAATTATGGCCGGAAACGAGTCTGTACCGGCGGTTACGGCAGAATCTGCCGGAATTCTCCCTGAATCAAACTTTGAGTTGCAGGAGTCCTTTGTACCTTTTACCGCGGCCCTGGATTCCGGGGATTATACCCAGGATGAATTGCAGAATATTTCAGTTTACGAAAACTGTAACGAGGCCGTTGTAAACATCACCACCCAGACTATGGGAATTAACTGGTTTTTGGAGCCTGTTCCCCAGGAAGGAGCTTCCGGTTCCGGTTCGATTATCGATAAAAGAGGATATGTTTTAACTAACACCCACGTTATAGAAGATGCTTATAAGATTTATATTTCCCTTTATGACGGAACCCAATATGAAGGAACCGTCATAGGTACAGATTACGAAAGTGATTTGGCTGTAATAAAATTTGATCCCCCTGTCGGAATGGAAGTCAGGACAATTCCCTTTGGGGATTCGGCTTCTTTAAAAGTGGGACAGAAGGTTCTTGCCATTGGAAACCCTTTCGGTTTGGAAAGAACACTGACAACGGGAATTGTTTCCGGTCTTGGACGGCCCATTCTTTCTTCTTCCAACAATATTATAAAAGATATGATACAGACTGATACAGCCATAAATCCGGGAAACTCCGGGGGGCCTCTTTTGGATTCAAAGGGAAGAATGATAGGAATAAACACCATGATTTATTCGACATCCGGAAGTTCCGCCGGTGTTGGTTTCGCCGTCCCTGTCAATACAGCCAAAAGGGTTGTGTCTGATCTTATCCAGTACGGAAAGGTAAACCGTGGTACCATAGATGCGGAGCTGGTACAGCTTACATCTTCCATTGCAAATTACGCAGGGCTTTCCACAAATAAGGGGCTTTTGGTTTCAAAGGTTATCAAAGGAAGTTCCGCCGAAAAAGCCGGTTTAAAGGCCGGGGCCACTCCTGTAAGATACGGATATGGAAGAGGAAGCACTGTAATTTATCTTGGAGGGGACATTATAACCGGGATTAACGGGCAGAAAACCGATACCCTTTCAGATTATTATGCAGCTTTGGAGGACAAAAGGCCCGGAGACCAGGTTGAGGTAAATGTTTTGAGGGGAAAACAGCAATTAACCCTTAAAATCATCCTTTCACAAAGAACGGAATAATGAGGCCTTTTAAAATTTCATCCCCATTTGAACCTGCCGGAGACCAGGGTCAAGCCATTGACCTTATTTCCCGGGGATTGGAGCGTGGGGATTCATACCAGACATTAAAAGGGGTAACCGGTTCCGGAAAAACCTTTACCATGGCGAAAATTATAGAGAGGGTGCAGCGGCCGACCCTGGTAATCAGCCATAACAAAACCCTTGCCGCCCAACTATACAGGGAATTCAAGAGCTTTTTCCCCGGCAATGCGGTGGAATATTTTGTAAGTTATTATGATTATTACCAGCCGGAGGCCTATGTTCCTGCCCGGGATTTGTTTATAGAAAAAGATTGCAGCATTAACGATGAAATTGACCGGCTCCGTCTCGCTGCAACATTTTCCCTTATGGAAAGGCGGGATGTGATTGTTGTTTCAACAGTTTCCTGTATTTACGGGCTTGGGCTTCCGGAATCCTACCGGGATTTAAGGCTTCATTACGAAAAGGGAAAGGTTTACGACATAGAAAAAATAAAGCGGGATTTGGTTTCCTTGCAGTATTCCAGGAATGATGCCATCCTGGACAGAAGCAACTTCCGGGTAAGAGGGGATGTGCTAGAGGTGTATCCTTCTTATATGCAGGCAGTTTATAAAATTGAGTTCGACTGGGATACCATAAGCCGGATCCGCCGTATTGATGCCCTTACAGGGGAAACTATAGAAGAGCTTGACGAAACCACAATATATCCTGCAAAACATTTTGTTGTGCCTGATGATGCAATTCCCAAGGCTTTGGAGAGAATCCAAGCTGAACTGGACTTACGGCTTAGGGAGCTTCATTCCCAGGGGAAACTAATAGAAGAAGAAAGGCTTAAAACCCGCACAACCTATGATATGGAGATGCTCAAGGAAATAGGTTATTGCCCCGGTATAGAAAATTATTCTGCCCCTATCGCCAACCGGAAAAAGGGGGAACCACCTGCAACTCTTTTGCATTATTTTCCGGAAGACTTTATAACATTTATCGATGAGTCCCATGTAACTGTTTCCCAGATCGGGGCTATGTACGAGGGTGACCGGTCAAGAAAACAGAATCTTGTGGATTTTGGTTTCAGGCTTCCCTGTGCCCTGGATAACAGACCACTTAAATTTGAAGAATTTGAAAAAATGATAAAACAGACTGTTTTCGTTTCCGCCACTCCCAGACAGGAAGAAATTGAAAAGTCCACACAGGTCGTTGAACAGGTAATCAGGCCTACAGGGCTTTTGGATCCCCTGGTGGAAGTCCGTACCAGTGTTGGCCAGATGGAAGATATCTACAAAGAGGTTCTTGCCAGAATAAACAGGAATGAAAGGTGCCTTTTGCTTACTTTGACAAAAAAAATGGCGGAAGATCTTTCTGATTATCTTACCGGTTTGGGGCTTAAGGCAAAATACATTCATTCCGAGGTTGAAACTATAGAAAGGGTTGAAATTCTTAAGGGCCTGCGGGAAGGGGAATTTGACATACTTATAGGAATCAACCTTTTAAGGGAAGGAATTGACTTGCCGGAAGTTTCATTCATTGCCATTCTTGATGCAGATAAAATAGGCTTTTTACGGAGTACTACCAGTCTTATTCAGATTATCGGACGGGCTGCCAGAAACAGCAATGGAACGGTAATTATGTATGCGGACCGGGAAAGTCCTGCCATGAAAGAGGCCATAGAAGAGACTGCCCGGCGTCGCAAGATTCAGGATGAATACAACAAAGCCCACGGAATTACTCCCAGCACAATCAGTAAGTCAATCCGGAATATTCTGGAAAGACGGCAGGAAGAGAAAAAAGAAGAGGCTGAAATAGAAACCAGGGTATTAAAAGAAACCTTTGACGTAAACAATATTTCTTCCCGTAATTCCCTTATAAAAGCCCTTGAAAAACAGATGAAAGACCATGCGGAAAACCTTGAATATGAGGCTGCTGCGGCAATCCGGGACGAGATACAGAAAATCAAAAGTATGAAGTGAGCAGTTTCTTTTGGAACTTTGAAAAAAAAGCCCTTAAAACCTCCCGGGGTTTAAGGGCTTTTTATCCGTTACAAGGGATTTTGTTTTAAACCCTTATACACGCTTGTAATTTTTGATTTCAGAATGGATTCTGGCAGAAAGTTCTTCCCTCCTGACTCTTACCTGTTCCATGGAATCCCGGAATCTGAGTGTAACTGTTCCGTCTTCCTTGGAGTCATAGTCCACTGTAATACAGAACGGAGTACCTATTTCGTCCTGTCTTCTGTATCTTTTTCCGATGGCTCCGCTTTGGTCATAATCGGTAACAAAGTCCTCTTTCAGATCGTTCTGGATTTCCTTTGCAAGCTCTGCAAGCCCGTCTTTTTTCATCAACGGGAGAACTGCCACAGTTACAGGTGCAATTTTCGGATGGAAATGAAGGACTGTCCTGTAATCCTCCGGTTCTCCTTCCTTTGCAAGGTTCTGTTCTTCGTAGGCATCACAGAGGAACATGAGGAGATTTCTTGTTAAACCTGCAGAGGTTTCGATTATGTAGGGGATGTACTTGTTATTGTTGTCATCCTGATCAATGTAAGACATGTCTTTTCCTGAGTATTCGGTATGCCGGGTTAAGTCAAAGTCAGTCCTGTTGTGTACTCCCTCCAGCTCGCTGAATCCCATTGGGAACTCATACTCAATGTCGTATGCGTCTTTTGCGTAATGGGCAAGTTTTTCGTGGTGGTACCACCTCATTTTGTTCATGTTTACGCCGTATTTTTCATAAAATGCCCATCTCTGCTCCCGCCAGTACTGGAACCATTTGTCGTCCTCTCCCGGTTTTACAAAAAACTGCATTTCCATCTGTTCAAATTCGCAGGTTCTGAAAATAAAGTTTTTTGTCACAATTTCATTTCTGAATGCCTTTCCCACCTGGGCAATTCCGAAGGGGATTTTCATTCTGTTGGACTGGGCAATATTTTTATAATTTACATAAATACCCTGGGCGGTTTCCGGTCTCAGGTATACGATACTGGCAGAATCTTCTGCCGGCCCGATATGGGTTTTAAACATAAGGTTAAAGGCCCTGGGTTCTGTAAGCTCTCCGCCGCAAGCCGGACATTTTTTTTCTTCCAATGCTTTTTGGTCCATTGTGTCGGCCCTGAACCGCATTTTGCACTGCTTGCAGTCTACCAGCGGGTCGGAAAAATTTGCCACATGACCGGAGGCTTCCCATACCCTGGGATGCATAAGAATGGCTGCATCCAGTCCTACGATATTGTCATGAAGCTGGGTCATTTCTTTCCACCAGGCGTTCTGAATATTCTTTTTTAATTCAACGCCTAAAGGCCCATAGTCCCAGGCACCTGCCTGTCCCCCGTAAATTTCCGAGGACTGAAATACAAAACCCCGTCTCTTACAGAGACTTACGATTTTGTCCATTGAAATCTTGTGGTCTTCCACATTTTGCTCCTTTGGCGACCCTGGAAGTGTCGCACTGTTATCATGTGGCTATGATAACACATATTTAAAAAATAAGGAATAAGAATGTATGCAGGTGCCGCCGGTTTTTATGAAACGTAAGACCCTACTGTTTACCGAGCCTGATAATTTCCGGTTTTTTTTACCCCGGTATTGACAAAAAAAAGCCAAACTGGTATATTCTTTGCAACAGAGAGAGACGCTCTTATATGTCTCCTTCGTCTAGTGGTTAGGACACCGGGTTTTCATCCCGGCAACAGGGGTTCAATTCCCCTAGGAGATGCTAAGCAGAAACCTGATGGTTTCTGCTTTTTTTTTACCGGATTTTTTATGGATGCCAGAGACCGCTTGGATAGCAATGTTTGTGAACTCATCAGGAAAGCTGTAAAGGCTACGGGAGGAAACGAGGTTTTCGTTGCCGGGAGGATTAACGAGTATTCCATTGTTGTGGAAGGGGAAGTCTTTGCCAGGGGAAACAAGGTTTCTGTTCCTGTTGTTTCTTCCATATACTTGGATTGGGATGTTTTAATCCACAATCATCCTTCCGGGAACCTGGTTCCCAGTGAACCTGATTTATTGATTGCTTCCCAGGCCGCAAAAGAGGGGCTGGGCTTTTATATTGTAAATAACGAAGTTACAGAAATATATTCCGTTGTGGAGCCGGTACCACTTTCCACTTTAAAAGCCATTAAGGCCGGGGAAATCGGGGAGCTTTTGGGAAAAAAAGGGCCTCTTGCAAAAAAATCCCGGGATTATGAGGAAAGGGAATCCCAGATAGCCCTGACAAAAAAAATTGCCCAGGTGTTTAATTCCGGGTTTATAGGTGTTTTTGAAGCCGGCACCGGAGTCGGCAAATCTTATTCATACCTTTTGCCGGCCATAAAATGGTCCAAGCTGAATAAGAGAAAAGTTGTAATTTCCACAGGAACTATAAATCTCCAGCACCAACTTATGGAAAAGGATATTCCTGCGGCCGTTAAAATAACCGGGGACCGGGTAAAGGCTGTTTTGGTTAAGGGCAGGAACAATTATATCTGTTTAAGGCGCTTTAACGAGCTTTCCTTGGAACCGGATTTATTTGAAGAAAACAAGGAAAATCTGGAACTGCTTAAAGACTGGGTAGAAAAAACAGAAACCGGGGAAAGAAGTGATTTGCCTTTTTTTATAAACGAGACCCTTTGGAGCCGGGTTTCCTCCGAAGCTGATGCCTGTCTCGGTTCCAGGTGTTCCAATTTTGAAAAGTGCTTTGTAATGAAAATCAGGAAAAAGGCTGCCGGGGCTGATATTCTGGTGGTAAACCACCACCTTTTGTTTTCCGATATCGAAGCCAGGATAAACGGGGCAGGGTACGAATCAACGGCTGTTTTGCCTCCATATCATCATATCATTTTTGATGAGGCACACTCCATGGAAAGTGCAGCCACAAGTTTTTTCAGCAATACCCTTAACAGGTTTTCCCTTGTAAAGGCACTGAATGTAATTTACAGGCAAAAGGGCAGGCATATTGCCGGTACTCTGATTCCCCTTAGCTCCCTTTCCGAAAGTGGGGACAAATATAACGAAGTGGTAGCCTTGATTCCGAAAATTACTGAAGCAATGGACTTTCTGGAAGAAAAAACCGGCACATTACTGCATGACAGCTGGGCTTTGAGACTGTCTTCCAAAACTGAATTCAGGTGGGACGGGGTTTTTAAAGCCTTTGAGACCCTTAAAGATGCTTTAAGTTCCTTTACTTCCTTTTTAAGGGAGATGATAAAGGAAATACCGGAGGCAGACCAGGAGCAGTCCTGTGTTTGGGAAACAAATTCTGCCCTTAACAGGATAGAGGCCCTGATTCTTTTATGCGGTGGTTTTTTAAACTGGAAGGATAAGCCGAAAGATGTGTTTTGGACTGAAAGAAGAAAAACATCCGGTGGTGTTTTCTTTTTTTCCTATGTCCAGACCCCTTTATACATCGGCGAAACCATGTTTGAGGGAGTTTTTGAAAAAATGGACAGTGTGGTTTGTCTTTCTGCCACCTTAAAGACGGATACATCTTTTGATTTTTGGCTTTCCAGGTGCGGGCTTACCCTTGGGGAACCAGAAAGGCTTGTTATCGGTGAGTATGAGTCCCCGTTTCCCTACAGCCGCAATGTGCTTTTGTCTGTTCCCACAGATGCCCCGAAACCTGATGATTATAATTTTCAGACCTACATTGAAAAGGCTGTTACACAGTTGATTCAGGTGACAAAGGGTAAAACCCTTGTACTTTTTACCTCTTATGAGTCTTTAAAGAAATGTTGTTCCTATGTCCGGGAACAGCTTCCGGGTTATCTTGTTTTGCAGCAGGGGGAAGATGACAGGACAAAAATCCTCAACACTTTTAAGGAAGAAACAGACAGTGTGCTTTTTGGTACCGATTCTTTTTGGGAAGGTGTGGATGTCCCCGGGGAAAGTCTTTCCCAGGTTATTATTGTAAAGCTTCCTTTTCCGGTTCCCAACGACCCCATTCATGAAGCCCGGGCAGAGTATGTGGAAAGAAAGGGTGGAAACGGTTTTTTTGATTTAAGCGTACCCCTGGCGATAGTAAGATTTAAACAGGGTTTTGGCCGCCTGATGAGAAGAATTTCTGACCGGGGTGGGGTAACGGTTCTTGATAACCGGATTATCACCAAGCGGTACGGACATGCTTTTATAAACAGCATTCCTGAAACAAAAACCTGTTTTGAACCCCTTGAGACCATAAAACAGGAATTAAGGAAAATTGTAGGGAGCCAGGGCACACAGTAGGCTGGAACGGGTTTTACAGCCGTTGTTTTTTATAAATTATTTTCTAATAAACAATTACTTGTAATTGACATTGATAAAGGAATATTGTAACCTCATTTATAGTTGTAAGTTTATGCGGATTATCCAATAAAATTCCGTTTTTAGATTTTATTTTAAAATTCAGGAGAGAAAAATGGCTGGAGCAAGTAAAAACTCCCGTACAACGGTTGCAACACACAAGTTCTTTTGCCCCTGTGGCGGCGAGGTTGTGATGAAGACATTGTTCGAAAACGGTCGGTTAAAGAATGTTGCCGAATGTACAAAATGTAAAAGGGTTGAGCGCCGTCCTAAGGACTTTAATTAAACTCTTTTTGTATAGTGAACTCTGTGGATAAATCCGGGGTTATTTGTATTTTGGAAGAGAATGAATTTCTCTTGATATCATAAGTTAATATATGGGGGTTTCCTTTGGCTACTAAACAAACTTCTGCACAGAAAAGACATCGCCAGAGCGAAGATCGGAGACTTAGAAATAAGGCTGTAAAAAGTACAGCCAGGACGCTGGCAAAGAAATTTGTGGCATCTGTACATTCAAAGGACTCCGAGCTTGCACAGACAAACCTGCGTTTACTTGCTAAAGAGCTTGATACAGCATCAAGAAAGGGAATTATTTCCAAGAATGCTGCAGCAAGAAAAAAGTCAAGAATGCAGAAACTGTACAACGCTACTTTTTCCGCTAAATAAGTTTTATTTTGTAGGGGCTGTCCGCAGGTATACCGGGACAGCCATGTTTTTATAAGAAACTTCGTTGCAATTTTGTTTGAGGAATTTATGTCTGAAAAGAAAATAACAAAGGCTGACATCGTTGACAGGGTTTATTCAAAATCTGATGTTAATCGAAAAGATATACATATTATCGTTGACCTTGTTCTTGAAGAAATAAAAGACTCTTTGGCTTCCTGTTGTGGTGTTGAGTTGAGAGGTTTCGGTTCTTTTTCCCACAAAGTAAGGAAAGGGAGGGCAAAGGCCCGTAATCCCAAAACAGGGGAGTCTCTTTCTGTTGCACCTCACGGAGTGATAGTCTTTAAGCCCGGAAAAGACTTGAAAAAGGCAGTCTGGGACAACGTTGACATTGATTCATAAAAGTACCCGGAATTTTACTTTTAAGACGGTAAGAGATTCCATTCTCTTGCTTTTCTTTTCCCTGGTTCTTAATTTTTTTGCCTTCCCTGGTTTTGTATTTTCTGACGGAATCGGTTTTCTTTCTTTTTTCTCCCTGCTTCCCGTTATGTTTTTTATCCGCAAATCCGGCTTTTCCCTGGTTTTTCCCGGTGCCTTTATTTACGGTGTATTGAATTCGGTTTTGGTTTTCAGCTGGCTGGGAGGTTTCCACGGCATAGCACCCTGGGTTGCCGGATTTGTTCAGGGAGTCCAATACCTGATTGTTTTTACCCTTGGAAAAATTATATTCATAAATTTTAAAAAGTTTTTCTGGATACTTTTCCCCTGCCTCATGGTGGTTTTTGAGTATTTAAAATTACAGGGTTTTTTAGGTTTTCCCTACGGGATAACCGGGTACAGTCTTTTTAAGTATACATTTCTTATACAGTCTGCCTCTATTGCCGGTGTATGGATTTTGTCTTTTTTATGTTTTTTCTTTTCCGGGAGTCTTTATCACGGAGCAGAGGTTTACGCAGGTACCGGCAAAATAACGGCAGCCTTGAAAGTTTTCCTTCCTTTTTTTGCCCTTCTTTTTCTTATGCTTTTTTACGGGATTTTCAGAGTCCATAAGGCAGAAATTCCTTCCGGGAAAGAATACGATTTTGAGATTGCCCTGATCCAGCATAATACTGATCCTTGGGCACAGGGTATAAATTCTTACCGTGAGGATTTCAGGGTTTTAAGGGATCTGACGGAAGATGCTTTGACCCTGAATCCGGAAACAAACCTGGTTGTCTGGCCGGAAACAGCCTTTGTTCCGAGAATACTTTACCATTACAGATACAGACCTGTAAGAGCCTCATATGAGCTTGTTAAAGAGCTCTTGGATTTTATCCAGGGACAGGAGGCAGCTTTTCTTATAGGAAATGACCATTGGGAGCCAAAAGAAGGAACATTGGAAGGAGCAGATTATAACAGTGCTCTTTTATTCATCCCCGGTAAAAATGTTATTCCCCCGGATCCAGTGGTTTACAGTAAGCAAAAATTGGTGCCTTTTACTGAATATTTTCCTTACAAAAGGTTTTTCCCTTGGGTTTATAATCTTTTGGAGTCCATGGATACCCATTTTTGGGAACCGGGACTTGATTCCGTTGTTATGGAAACACAAAATATAAGGTTCGGGGTTTTGATTTGTTACGAAGACGGATTCGGTAATTTTTCGGGGGAATACGGCAAGGCAGGCTGTGATTTTCTTGTGAATATGACAAACGATAGCTGGGCAGATAGTACCGTAGCCCAGCACCAGCATTTGGCAATGTCGGTTTTAAGGGCAGTGGAAACAGGGCTTCCCCTTTTCAGGTGTGCGGCAAGTGGTGTTTCCGGGGTGATTGACGGAACCGGGGTTTTACAGGAAGTCCTGCCGGAATTTAAAAAAGGACACATGAATATCAGTCTGAAAAATATAAAAAGGGCAGAAAAGTATAGTTTTTATACCCGGGCAGGGGATTTTTTGCCAGTTTTTTTTATTCTATTGTTAGCTGTAACATTTGTTTTAAAGGCAGGTTTTTACATAAGAAAGTCTTGTGATAAAAATCATTGACAAAATGTATAAAAATAGTAAACAATGTTTACAAGCCGGTTTTGTAAATGATAAAAGAACAAATGAACGAACAAATAAAGGAAAAAGAAATGGACAACAGAAAAAAAATCCTCATTGTTGATGATGAGCTTATAAATCTTGAGTTTTTTGACTTGATGCTTTCCAAACTGGGCTTTGTTGTTGAAAAGGCCGAGGACGGGGAAGAAGCTCTTGAAGTAATAAAAAAGTGGGATCCGGATTTGATAATGCTGGATAACATCATGCCAAAGATGTCCGGTTGGGAAGTAACAAAGCTCCTTAAAACATCTCCGGAATATGGCAAATGGAGGGATATTCCCATAATCATGTTTTCTGCGATGGATGATGTAAAGGATAAAATCGAAGGTTTTGATTTGGGAATTGACGACTATATAACAAAGCCCTTTAATTTTTCAGAGGTTATTGCCAGAATGATGGCGGTTTTGAGAAATCATGAAATGATTATCCAGTTAAAAAACAGGGAAACCCGGCTTGAGATGCAGGAGTCTGTCTGCGAAAGGTTGGAAAATTACATAAAGACGGTAATGCCGGTTTTGGAAAATGTCTGCAATAATACGGGAAATCCGGAAGAAAACAGGGCTAAACTTTTGGAATGTAAAAAAGAATACGATGAAATCCAAAAGGAAGTTGCAGGGCTTCAGGAAGAGGTGCGCAAGCTTAAATGTTCGGAAAAAAACCTTGATTCTCTGGTAGAAGAAATCAGAAAGCCGGTAACAAAATAAGAGTGGAATATGGGAAGGAATTTAGACAAAGATAGTGATAGGGCGGTTACAGTACTGGGAAAAGAAACTTTTTTCAGCGGTGTTCTTCATTTTACCGATGAATTAAGAATCCTGGGTGCTTTTGAGGGAACAATAGAGGCAGAGGGCAACTTATATATAGAAAAGAACTCTGTATGTAATGTAAATCATATAAGTGCATCTTCTGTGGTAATAAGCGGAAAAGTTACCGGTGATGTGGTAAGCCATGACAGGCTGGAGCTGCGCTCCGGAAGTGAGCTTCACGGGAATGTAACTGCTTCAAAACTGAGGATTGCAGATGATGTCTTGTTTGAGGGGCAGGTTTCCATGATTCAAAACAAGCGGGAAATAGATATTTTTTCGGCAAAGGGTTTCGAGATAAAGGACAGTTTGCGGTGAGTTTATGGCAGAAGTTTCTGACTCCGTTTTTTTAAGACTGTTTTCTGTTTTAAAAAAACATGATGTTTCTTTTTCTACAGCCGAATCCCTTACGGGGGGAATGTTCGGTTCGGAATTTACAAAAATCCCCGGTTCTTCTGAATTTTATTGGGGAGGTGTAATTTCTTATGCCGCAGATGCAAAGATAAGGCTTTTGGGTGTTTCCCCAGATCTTATTAAAAGATATACCGTTGTCAGTGAACAGGTTGCAAAAGCCATGGCAGAAGGTGTTCTTGCAGTGAGCGGAACGGATGCGGCAGTCGCCGTTACCGGAATCGCCGGCCCGGGAGGCGGGACGGAGGAAAACCCTGTTGGGACAGTCTTCATAAGTGCCGCCTTATCAGGGGGAAAGTCTGTTACAAAAAAGTTTCTTTTTACAGGTGACAGGGATAAAATCAGGAAAGATACATGTATAAACGCCGCTGTGATGCTCTGTGCCCTTTTAGAATCCCCATAGGGAACAGCTTTTAAAAACAGGGTTTGGGCCTGTTTACCGGAGTCCCGTTTATTCACTTTTATTGTGACCTGTGGAAAACGGAAAATGTTTTTACCCGGCTAAGGTATTACTGGTTCCTTATTCAAAATATTTTTTATATTTTTCCACTCCGATTATCTCGGGATGATATTCAAAGTGCATATTGTCCCAAACAGCCCATCTTCCGCCCCAGATAAAACCTTCGTCTTCAAAAATTTCTATTACCTTTGCCGGAGGCATCCATCTGTCTTTTAAGGGAATCAGCATCCAGTCTTCGTTTCCCCCGGTTTTTTCGAAATTCCAGTATATGATTGTATCTTCCCAGTCATCAGGGAGAATGTCGATTGCAATGGCAAAACTGTGGAAAGATCTTGCATCGTTGTCCCTGATTGCCCGCCAGGAATAGGAACCTGCACTTTCAAGGTTGTCCAAAAAGCTTTGGACTTCTGAATCGGTCTGTGCTGCCAGTAAAATTTTTTCTTCAATCCGTTGGAGAACAGGAACAATTCTTTCATGAACCACAGAACCGCAATCAAGGAAGCTGATTGTTTTAAGATGGGACTCTGTGGATTTTCTCGTTTCGGAATCGTATATGGCAGTAAAAATTGCCGTACTTGCAACAGCTCCTGTTGTACGGTTTTTTGTAGACCCGAAATTCCTTATTTTTTCAATTTGTTCCTCTGTCATTGTTTCAGGATCCAGGGTTTTTCTATTGTATATGGAAAAAACTTTTCTGTAGTGGTCTGGGTTTGTACGCTGTTGTTCCGTCAGGTATTTTCCCCCTGTCCTGTATAAAAGTGTGGTTTTTCCGTAACTTGTTACGGAAAGAACCCAGTCGGAAACATTTTCATCGTATGAAAGGGTAAAGTCGACTCCGGGATATGCAGTTTTAAGAATTTCAAGTTCAATTTGTTCTATGGGAATGTCTTCTTCTTTGTTACTTTTTGAATCCTTTGTGGCACAGGCTGCAAAAAGAATTAGTGTTGAAAAAAGAAACAGCTTTGAAATTACCTTCATTTTCTTACCCCGTTCTTTGAGTAAAATATAGGAGCAACGGCTTAAACCGGTGTTCCATATCAAAATAAATTACCGGAAAGCATCGGATGCACTTTTCCTTAAAATCTGTATATTATCAGAATATCACTAAAATATTAAAAATCAATTTATTTTTTATTGGATTTGAAAAAAATTACAAATTCTTTGTATTAAGGTCTGCAGAAAATCTTCCGGTTACATTTAAAAAGAAAAAGTTTTTACCCCGGATTTACCGCAAGATGATTGTTACTAAAAAGGGGTGGCCTTTAATTTTAATTGACAAATTAAAAAGGCGTATTGTAGCATTACAGGGTGGAAAGAAATATATTAGGAAAGGGATGGAGGTTTCCAGTCGGGACAGATCTCGGCGGTGGAATTGCTTTATCCGGTTATGAAAAAAGTGTAGAAGAGTCTATCAGAATAATTTTACGGACAACTCCCGGGGAAAGGGTGATGAATCCGGAATTCGGGTGTAAAATAAACGAAATACTGTTTTCACCCAATTCGCCAAAAACTATTTCTTTAGCGGTACACTACATTGAAGAAGCCCTTGTCAGATGGGAGCCAAGAATTATTTTGAAGTCTGTTACCGGAACTCCGGATCCGGATAATCATAATTTAATAAATATAAATATTGATTATGAAATTCGTTCCGTTAACACTTTTTTTAATATGGTTTATCCGTTTTATTTGGAGAGAGGTGAACATGATTCCAACAGTCAACTTAGATGACAGAACATTCGATGATATCAGGGATGAAGCAATCAGGTTAATACCCAGGTATTGTCCCGAGTGGACAAATCATAATGCATCTGATCCGGGGATAACATTAATAGAATTGTTTTCCTGGATGACGGAAATGACTTTGTACCGGCTTAACAAGGTTCCCCAGAAAAATTATCTTGCTATGCTTGAGCTGATGGGAATGTCACTTTCTCCGCCCCAGGGAGCCAGGGCAATTGTGTGCTTTTTTCCTATTGATAATTGCAAAAAAAACATTCTTGTAAAGAAGGGAACTAAAATTGCATCAGTTAGTGAGGATACCCAGCCTGTAATATTTGAAACAGAGAAAAATCTTCTCGTACGTGATACAAAAATTGTTTCCTGCATCAACAGAACCGAAGAGCGTTTTTCTGAGTGTATTGATGATACAGGTAGAATTGGGGAATTTACGCTTTTTGAAACACAGAATAATATCGAGCATACTTTATATATTTCTTCGCCGGTTTTTAAATACTTAAAAGAAGGCCACTCTGTCCAAATATCATTTGAAAGTGCAGGTGAGATTGTATCCGTTCAAGATGAGATAATTAACCATCTTTATTTTGAATACTGGGATGGCAGACAGTGGAGGGAGATTGAAGGACATCCTTCTATCCACGGAATAAAGAAAAAGGACAATACAATTTTTCTGAATGGTCCGGTAGAAATAGATGTTTTGGAAATTTTAAACAAAACCGGATATTTCATAAGGGCGGTGTTGTCTGATGTTCCGGAAAACTTGAGAACACTGGTTTTGCGAAGTATTAAAATTAAAAGTATTTTTGAAGGGGAAGGATTTATTCCGGATTTATGTGTTGCAAATTCGGGCGGTACTTATGAGTATGTGGATATGAATAATTCTTTCAGGCTTTTTTCTGAAAATCCTTCATTTAATGAATGTTTTTACATAGCTGCTGATGAAATACTTAAAAATAAAAAATCAAAAGTCACAATTTCATTTATGTTCAGCGAAGTATATGTTCCCGAGTCGGAGAATGATAATGCCTTGTTTGCTTATGAATATTGGAACGGAAAGGATTGGGTCAAACTTACAGGCGAGAGGGATGAATTGATTGACGGAACTTTCGGCTTTAGGCAGGGTGGTACTGTGTCCTTTAAAATTCCAAAGGATATGACTTCTGTTTCGGTAAACAATGATGAGCACTTGTACATTAGAATCCGGCTTATCACAAAGGATTTTTCTATCGGTGGAGTGTATGTTCAGAATGAAAAGGGTGTTTATCAGTGGCAGTTTAATTCAAAAGTTCAGTCTCCCATACTTAATAAAATAAGAATAACCTATGATGCTCCTATGCAAAATCCGGAGTCTGTAATATCAAACTCCTGTTTTCTCTGGAATAAAATTGATGGGTTATCTGCAAATAATTCCGGGAAAAATGAGTTTACAATCTTTAATATTGATAAGGAGCATTTGCCGTCCCTGTATATTGGGTTTGGTTCCAAAATAAAAGATGGGGAGTTTCCTGTATATTTTAACATTGACGATGCAGATACCGTAAAAAAACTAAAGGGGGATGATATTGATTTTATTATTGGTGGGAAAGAACCTGCCTCTATGCAAAACAGAATGGTACGTATTACATGGGAGTTTTGGGATGGTTCCGGTTGGAAAAAACTGGGATTTTCGGATTTTACAGACTGTTTCCATGAGTCAGGGTTTATAAATTTTAACATTCCGGATAGTATCTGCGAAAATACGCTGTTTTCAAAAAAATGTTACTGGTTACGGGCTGTTAAAATCAACGGGAGTTTTGAGAAAGTTCCGGTAATAAAAGATATTGTAATAAACAGTGTTTATTCAGTAAATGCAGATACCTATAGAAATGAAATAATTGGTTCGGGAAACGGGGCTCCGGGCCAGATATTCCGGGTATCCCATCCAAACCTTTTACCTGGATTGAGCCTTTCTGTTAATGAAGGTACGATTCCAAGTGGTAATGAAATAGAAAAAATGAAAAAAGACGGAATAGAAGAGCCTTATGAGGTTAATGATAAACAGGTGTGGGTGAAATATAAAGAAGTTCATAATTTTTATAATTCCGGTCCTTTTTCCCGGCATTTTGTTGTCAATTACTCAACAGGCCAAATTTTGTTTGGTGACGGAGTGCACGGGGTAAATCCTCCTAAAGGAAAATTTAATATCAGGGTGAACGAGTACAAGGTTGGAGGTGGTGGAAATGGAAACATCGCAGCCCATAAATTGCAGTTTTTGACACAGAGTATTCCCTATATTGCAGGTTGCGATAATCCGTTTGCTGCAGAGGGTGGATGTGATATGGAAACCGTGGAAAGCCTGAAAGCCCGGTCTGCCGGTATTTTCAAAAGTTTAAACAGAGCTGTTACCAGGGAAGATTTTGAGTGGCTGAGCTGTGAGGCTTCGAGTTCTGTAGGCCGTGCGTATTGCCTTAAAGACAAAACAAGTGACGGAAGGGTAAGGACAATAATAATTCCTGAAATGACCAGTGGAATGGGATATGGTGAAAAACTTGTTCCTTCGAAAGAGCTTTTAAGAAGGGTTAAAAATTACCTGGATGAACGGAAGCTGGTGGGAACCGAGATATTGATTTCGGGCCCGGTTTACAGGAGTTTCAGGATAAAAGTTGAGGTGATTTTTAAAAATAATGTTTTTAATTTGGATAATGAAAAAAATAAAATAAAAGAAGTAACTTGTAAAGAATAATTCCCACTTTTCTGTCAGAAATTACAACATTTTTTATATATCATGGCGGGAGTTTTTCCGCCGTGAATCCGTCTTGGATAATTGTTCATCCAGTGCTCCGCCTTGGAAACTTCCTCATCCGTGACTTTTGAGAAGTCGCAGCCTTTAGGAAAAAAGCGTCTGAGAATC